>JBFHJY010000117.1:0-6909 GCA_041595655.1 Azoarcus sp. | reverse complement strand
GCCCAGGACAGCGGACTCTCCCCCGAAACGACGCAGCCGGATCGCCCTGCCCTGCCACAACGTGTCGCCAACGTGACCCGCACGGTGGCCGAACGCACGGTAGCCGATGCCAGCGCCGCGGCGGCCGCACTGCGTTCGACAGGCGAACGGCTCGGCCGCGGCGACAACGCGGCACTGGCGCGCGATGCAGGGCTGTTCGCACTGCTGGTCCTCGCGGTGCTGGTGCTGTACCAGTTGTTCCGGCGCCTTGCCACAATCCCCTGTCATCGCCTGGACGCCTGGACCCGGGCAGGTGGCAAGAGCACGCCGCTGCGCCGCCTCGTAGCGGTGGGCAGCGCCATCGGTCTGCAGCTGGTAGCCGTGCTGACAGCCTGGCTCGCCGGCTACGGCATTGCGCTGCTGATGCCGGGCACCGGCGCCGAAGGCAGCCTGCGCACGCTCGATTCGCTGTTCCTGAATGCCTTTGTTGTGGTCGAGGCCGTGCGGGCCACGCTCGCGACCCTGCTCTCGACGCGCTTTGCCAACCTGCGCACAACCGGTTCGGACGAGGAGACGGCCTACTGGCTGGCCTGGGCTTCGCGCATGAGCCTGTTCCTCGGCTACGGCCTGTTGCTGGCCGCGCCCGCAGCCGGTCAGTTGATCGCGCCCGAAGTCGGTCGCATGCTGACGCTGCTGATCATGCTACTGGCCTTCCTGAAAGCGGCGACCATCGTGCTGCAGAATCGCGACCGCACGCGTGCCGCACTCGAAACACTGGGCGGACGCATGCAGACCGGCTTCGCCCGGGTGGCTCTGGGCATGCTGGCACGCGTATGGCACGTGGTGGCGCTGGCGTACCTCGCGGCGCTTCTGGTGGTGGCGCTGTTCTATCGCGAACAGGCTCTCGCCCCCATGCTGGCCGCAACGCTGCAAAGCGCGCTGGCGATGCTCGTCGGCAGTGTACTGGCACGCCTGCTCGGCACCGTCATCATGCGTCGCATCGAACTTCCCGAAGACACCCGCGCCCGCTTCCCCTTGCTTGAGAGCCGGCTCAATGCCTACATCCCCGGCATGCTGAAGGTCGCACGCTTCGGGATTCTGGCAGTGGTGGTGGCCATCATCGTCGACGCCTGGACGGCGTTCGACCTGGCAAGCTGGGCCATGTCGGATACCGGCATGGCCGCGATCGGTCGCATCGTCACCGTGCTCTTCATCATCGGCCTGGCGCTGCTGGCCTGGCTGCTGGCGGCAAGCTGGATCGAGTACCGGCTCAACCCCGCGGCGGGGCGCGAACCAACGCCACGCATCCGCACCCTGCTGACCCTTTTCCGCAACGCCGTCGCCATCACGCTGGTGGTGCTGACAACGATGGTGGTACTGGCCGAGCTGGGCGTGAACATCGGCCCGCTGATCGCCGGTGCCGGCGTACTGGGCCTGGCCATCGGCTTCGGCTCGCAGAAACTGGTGCAGGACGTCATCACCGGCCTGTTCATCCAGCTCGAACGCGCGATCGACGTCGGCGACGTCGTCACCGCCGGCGGCATCACCGGCACGGTGGAAAAGCTCACCATCCGCTCGCTGGGACTGCGCGACGTATCCGGCACCTATCATCTGATGCCGTTCTCGACGGTGGACATGGTGTCGAACTTCAATCGTGACTTCGGTTACCACGTCGGCGAATACGGTGTGGCCTATCGCGAGGACACCGACGAGGTCATCGAACACCTCAAGGCGGCCTTCGAGGAACTGCGCTCCGATCCGGCCTTCGGACCGAGCATCATCGGTGATCTCGAGGTGCACGGCGTCACGGCTCTGGCCGACAGCTCGGTCAATGTCCGGGTACGCATCAAGACCCTTGCCGGCCAGCAGTTCGGCACCGGTCGCGCCTACAACCGTCTGGTCAAGCGCCACTTCGACGCGGCCGGCATCGAAATCCCGTTCCCGCACATGACGGTGTACTTCGGCGAGGACAAGCACGGCAAGGCCCCGCCCGCAAACCTCCGTCTGCTGGAGGGACAGCTCGACGGTTCCACCGAAAAGCCCTGACACGGGCGGGCAAGCGGGTCCCCGGACGCACTACACTGCAGGCATGGATACCCGAACCGAACGCGACTCGATGGGCGAGGTGGCCGTTCCCGCCGACCGCTACTGGGGGGCGCAGACCCAGCGCTCGCTGACCAACTTCGCCATCGGTCGCGACAGGCACCGCATGCCGCGCGCCATCGTGCACGCCTTCGGCCTGCTCAAGCTCGCGGCGGCGCGCGCCAACGCGGAGTTGGGCGAACTCGACGACGAACGGGCGCGCCTCATCGAGGCCGCCGCGCGCGAGGTCGCCGACGGTGCGCTCGACGAGCACTTCCCGCTGGTGGTGTTCCAGACCGGCAGCGGCACGCAGAGCAACATGAACGCAAACGAGGTGATCGCCAACCGCGCCAATGAACTGGCCGGCCAGCCGCGCGGCGGCAAGCACCCGGTGCACCCCAACGACCACGTCAATCGCGGCCAGTCCTCCAACGACACCTTCCCCACCGCCATGCATGTGGCCGTGGTGCTGGAATTGCACACCCGCCTGCATCCGCCCGTAAAGGCCTTGCGCGACACGCTGGCCGACAAGGCCGCAGCCTTCACCGACGTGGTCAAATCCGGCCGCACCCATCTGATGGACGCCACGCCGGTGACGCTGGGGCAGGAAATCGGTGCCTGGGTGGCGCAGATCGACGCCGCGCTGGACAACCTGCGCCACACCGAACAGGGGCTGCTCGACCTGGCCATCGGCGGCACGGCCGTCGGCACCGGGCTCAACGCCCATCCGCGCTTCGGCCAGACCTGCGCGGGGCAGCTTGCCGCACTCACCGGCCACGCCTTCCGCTCGGCCGACAACCGCTTCGCCCAACTCACCGCCCACGACGCACTGGTGAATGTCAGCGCCGCGCTTCGCACGCTCGCCGGCGCGCTGTTCAAGATGGCCAACGACGTGCGCTGGCTTGCATCCGGGCCGCGTACCGGCATCGGCGAAGTGCTGATCCCCGAAAACGAACCGGGCAGCTCCATCATGCCCGGCAAGGTCAATCCGACCCAGGCCGAGGCGCTGACCATGGTCTGTGCGCGGGTCTTCGGCAACGATGCCACGGTGGCCTTCGCCGGCACGCAGGGCAACTTCCAGCTCAACGTCTACAAGCCGGTGATGGTGCACGGCGTGCTGGAAAGCCTGCAACTGCTGGGGGATGCCGCGCGCAGTTTCGACCTGCACTGCGCCCGCGGGCTGGCGCCGGACCGTATGCGCATCGCCGAACTGCTGGAACGCAACCTGATGCTGGTCACCGCACTCAACCGCCACATCGGCTACGACCGCGCGGCCGAGATCGCAAAGAAGGCGCACCAGGAAGGCACGACGCTGAAGGAAGCCGCACTGGCACTCGGCCATGTGTCCGCAGATGATTTCGACCGCTGGGTCGATGCGCTGAACATGACCCGCTCCGCTGCGGACTGAGACTATTTCGCGAACAACTGCGTCTCGCGGTTGCGGAAGGCCTTGAACTCCAGCGCGTTGCCGCTCGGATCCTTGAAGAACATGGTCTTCTGCTCGCCGGGTTTGCCGGCAAAGCGCAGATAGGGCTCGATCTCGAACTTCACGCCGGCACCTCGCACACGCTCGGCCAGCGCTTCGAAATCCTCCCAGTCGAGCACGATACCGAAATGCGGCACCGGCACGTCGTGACCGTCCACCGGGTTATGGTGCGCGCGCGCCGGATCGGGCGCCAGATGGGCGACGATCTGATGACCGAAGAAATCGAAATCGATCCACTCTTCGCTGCTGCGCCCTTCCGCACAACCGAGCACATCACCATAGAACGCTCGCGCGGCGGCGAGGTCAGTAACCGGGAAGGCGAGATGGAACGGTGCGAGCTGGCTCATGGGAATCTCCGGCAACGACAACGTACGGCCTGCCGCAGGAAACCTCCGTCACACCAGCACGCCTGGCCCCAGTATAGGAAAATCCGTCCGCCGTGCGCCGTCCGTATTTGCACGGCCCCGCACGCGGCAAGCTTTCCCCGACGCACGCGATCGGCCCACACTACTCCGGAGCACGACCATGCACGACCTCGTCAAGGACTACTACGGCAAGACCCTCCAATCCACGGGGGACCTGCGCACCAGCGCCTGTTGCGACCCCACCAGCGTGCCCGAATGGCTCAAGCCAATGCTCGCACGCATCCACCCCGAGGTGATGTCGCGCTATTACGGCTGCGGTCTCGTCGCACCGCTGCTGCTCGACGGCTGCCGCGTGCTCGATCTGGGCTGCGGCTCGGGGCGCGACGTGTATCTGCTGGCACAGATGGTCGGGCGTGGCGGCGAGGTGGTGGGCGTGGACATGACCGAGGAGCAGCTCGAGGTCGCCCGCCGCCACGTCGAACACCACCGCCAGGCCTGTGGCGAAGCGGCCGGCGCGGTGGATTTCCGCCTCGGCTACATCGAGCGTCTGGACGCGCTGGGCCTGCCGGACGCGAGTTTCGACGTGGTGGTATCGAACTGCGTGGTCAACCTCTCGCCCGACAAGGACGCCGTGCTGCGCGAGGTACACCGCCTGCTCAAGCCCGGCGGCGAATTCTATTTTTCCGACGTGTATGCCGATCGCCGCGTGCCGGCCGCCGTGCGCAATGATCCGGTGCTGTACGGCGAATGCCTGGGCGGTGCACTGTACTGGAACGACTTCCTGCGCCTCGCCCGGAAGGCTGGCTTTGCCGACCCGCGTCTGGTCGAGGACCGCCCCATCGCACTGACCGACAACAGCCTGGCAGAGCGTGCGCGCGGCATCGGATTCCATTCCGCGACGTGGCGGCTGTTCAAGCTCGACGGTCTGGAGAGCGACTGCGAGGACTACGGCCAGGCGGTGATCTACCGTGGCAGCGTGCCGCACGTACCGAACCGCTTCGTGCTCGACAAGCACCACGCCATCGACGCCGGGCGGGTCTTTCCGGTATGCGGCAACACCTGGCACATGCTGGCCGGCACACGCTTCGCGCCGCACTTCGACTTCGTCGGCAACTTCGACACGCACTACGGCCTGTTCGAAGGCTGCGGTGTCGGCTCGCCGTTCGGTCGCAGCGAGGACGCGGGCGAGACGCCCTGCTGCTGACGCCGCTTCAGCGTGAGCGCAGTTCGAGGTCGCCAAACCAGGCGGTGACCTGCCCGCCGGTGTTGTCCGTATCCGCGCCAAGCGCGAGGCCGGTGACCGGTGGAGCGGGCTCGCCGAACAGGCGCTCGAAGTCCGCAGCCAGATCACGCTCCACGCTGCGCCACTGCCCGGCATGCGCATCACCACTGTCGAGCACGAGCATGCGCACGCGGTCGGTGTAGGGATTGGGGCCGCTCTCGCCGACGTCCTGCGCCGTGCCCCACACATAGGCGATAGCCGCCGTCGGCAGCTCGGCGCCGTGCAGGGTGCGCGCCAGTGAGATCTTGAAGCGATCGCCGAAACCGAGCCTCTCCAGCGGATAGTCGAACAGCACGTACACCCGCGCGGCATAATCGTCGCCGGCCTTGTGCCGGAAGTCCGAGCCCGCCACGGCGTTCGATACCTTCCAGCGCCAACTCAGGCGCGCGGCCTCCACCGGTGCTTCAAAGGCGTGCACCCAGGTCGAGGCCGCTGCGTCGGATTCGATGCGCAGGACCGTCACCCCCGCGTCCTCGACCAGCGCAAAGTCGTTGCTGCGCTGGACCTTGGGCAGGGCCTGGTGCATCCACGGTGAAGGGGCGTCGGCACCGGGGGCCGCACTGGAGAATGGCGTAATGCCTGCCGCCCGCGCCGACGCACCAAACAAGCTCAGAACGAACATGACCGCAACAGCGACACGGGGGCGAACTGCGCACATGGCGTAACTCCATCGGGAGAAAATGCCGGGGTCGAACGAACGACGCGGCCCTTACAGACTCTCACGCCAGACCATCCATTCACGGCGCGATGTGCAAGGATTGC
The DNA here is from genome assembly GCA_041595655.1 of Azoarcus sp. Taxonomy (GTDB): domain Bacteria; phylum Pseudomonadota; class Gammaproteobacteria; order Burkholderiales; family Rhodocyclaceae; genus Pseudazoarcus. Next base: position 953 of record JBFHJY010000117.1, on the reverse strand, counting down.
ACACGTCTGCACGCCCAAGCCACACAAGACCACACGGAGTCCCGCATGCACGCCACCCTCCCCCTGCTCCAGGCCACCGCATTCCCGGTTATCCGTCGGCGCGCGCTGACGACGCTGCAGGTAAACCTCGGCTACAAGTGCAACCAGACCTGCCTGCACTGTCACGTCAACGCCGGCCCCAACCGGCGCGAGATGATGGATGCAGAAACGCTGGCGCTGATTCCCGAGGCGCTGGCCGCGCGCGATCTCACCACGCTCGACCTGACCGGCGGCGCACCGGAGCTGAACGAGGGATTCCGCGATCTGGTGGTGGCTGCACGGGCGCTCGGCGTGCGCGTGATCGACCGCTGCAATCTCACCATCCTGTCCGAACCCGGCCATGAAGATCTGGCGGAATTTCTCGCCGAACACGAGGTGGAGATCACCGCATCGCTACCCTGTTATTCCGCCGCGAACGTAGACAAGCAGCGCGGCGACGGCGTGTTCGAGCACAGCATCGCCGGCCTGCAGCACCTCAACGCGCTCGGCTACGGGCGCGACGGCAAGCGCGTGCTCAATCTCGTCTACAACCCGCAGGGCGCCAGCCTGCCGCCGGATCAGAAGCAGCTCGAAGCCGACTACAAGCGCGAGCTGTTCGAGCACTTCGGCATCGAGTTCGACACGCTGTACGCCATCACCAACATGCCGATCCAGCGCTTCGGCAGCACACTGATCTCGAAGGGGCAGTTCAACGACTACATGCGATTGCTCAAGGACAACTACGCAGCCGAGAACCTCAACGGAGTGATGTGCCGCGAGCTGGTCAGCGTGGACTGGCAGGGTTGGCTGTACGACTGCGACTTCAACCAGCAGCTTGGTCTGCCGCTGCCGGGTGAGGGGCGGATGCATCTGCGCGACCTGCTGCACACCGACCCGGAAGGCAGGCCGATCAGGGTCGCCGACCACTGCTATGG
>JBFHJY010000116.1:0-6972 GCA_041595655.1 Azoarcus sp. | reverse complement strand
TCTCGGCGCGGGCGTCACCGGCGTCACCACCGCCTGGTATCTGCTGCAGGCCGGTTTCGAAGTCAGCGTGGTCGACCGCCAGCCAGGTCCGGCTCTCGAGACGAGTTTCGCCAACGGCGGGCAGATCTCCGTCAGCCACCCGGAACCGTGGTCGAGCCCGGCCGCGCCGTGGATCGCCCTGCGCTCGCTCGGGCGCGCCGACGCGCCCCTGCGCCTGAACGTCGGTCTGGAGCCCGCACGCTGGCTGTGGATGCTGCGCTTTCTGCACGAATGCCTGCCGGCGCGCCACCGTCGCAACGCCCACGCCATCGCCAGCCTTGCGGTACACAGCGCAGAATGCCTGCGCAGTCTGCGCGCCGGGACGGGCCTGCACTACGAGGAGCGTACGCGCGGCATCCTGCATCTGCTGCACGACGCGCGTGACGTCGAACACTCACGTGCGCGCATGCCCTTGCTTCAGGAGCACGGCATACGCTGCGAATTGCGCACGGCGAGCGAATGTCTCGAGGTCGATCCGGCCCTGGCCAACGCCCTGCCTCGTCTGGCGGGCGGCCTGTACGCGCCGGACGACGAGTCCGGCAATGCCAGACAGTTCACGGCTGCGCTGGCCGAGCTGGCCGCCAGCCATGGAGTCCGCTTTCATTTCGAAACCGAAATCACCCGCCTGGCCTTGCGGGCCAGGCGCATCCACGCCGTCGAGGTACAACAGGCAGGCCGCTCCGGCGAACTGGCGGCGGACGCCTTCGTGCTGTGTCTTGGCAGCCACGGCGCCAAACTGCTCTGGCCGCACGGCGAGCGACTGCCGATCTACCCGGTCAAGGGTTATTCGGTCACGGCGCCGGTGGTCGATGTCGCCCGCGCACCGACCGTCAGCCTTACCGACGAATCACGCCGGCTGGTCGCCTCACGGCTCGGCGACACGTTGCGCGTCGCCGGCACCGCCGAAATCAGCGGCTACGACCCCACGCCCGACCCGAACCGCTCCCGCCCCCTGTTGCGCTGGATCGACGAACTCTTCCCCGGCGCCTGCGACACGACACGCGCCGAACACTGGGCCGGACTGCGCCCATGCACGCCCTCGTATGTACCCATCATCGGCCGCTCAAGCATCGACAGCCTGTGGCTGAACACCGGCCATGGCTCGCTCGGCTGGACCCTCGCATGCGGCTCGGCAGCTGTCCTCAGCGCCCTGATGTGCGGCAGACAAACACCCGTCCCCGGCTTTCCGTTGCACGGCTAGCTCAGTCTTGCAATTGCTTGCACCCGTACGCCGGACGCCCTGCTAGATTGAAAATGTGAGCGTAACCGGAGTCCGACATGCTTAAACGAATCCATGGCACGACCCTGCTGGCCTGCGCCAGCGCCTTGCTGATAGGCACCACGCCGCTGCTCGTTTCGGCCGCCCCGCCGGCACATGCTCCCGCACACGGCTGGCGCGCCAAGAACGACCCACTCTATGCGGGCTATACCGGGCAGCGCTGGGAGCGCGACTACGGCATCCTCGACGGACGCTGTGACCGTCGCGGCGTTGCAACCGTGCTGGGCGGAGCGGTTGGCGCCGCCGTCGGCAGCCAGATCGGTGACGGCAGCGGCCGGGCAATCGCCATTCTCGCCGGGACCGTGATCGGTTCGATGGTCGGCGCCGAGCTCGGCGCGCGCATCAACCGCGCGGACGAAGCCTGCATCGCGCACGGGCTTGAACTGGCACGAGACGGCCAGCGCGTGCGCTGGGACGGAGATGACGGCCTGCGATACACCTTGACCCCGCTCGGCCCGCACCGCGACCGCGCCGATTGTCGTGTGTTCTCGCTCGACGTTGATGGCAGCAGCCGGGCAGCTCGTCGGGGAGTGGGTTGCCGCCAGAATGACGGCAGCTGGGCCCTGCGCGGACTGTAGAAAGGCCGCGAACGGCGCAGCGACTGTCCGTCGCGCCTGCAGGGGGACGTGATTACTTGATGACCTTGAGGTGGCCGCCACGCCCGCCCGACGGCGGCGGGGCGGGGTCATCCGGGCCATCCGGAGGCGTCGGCGAAGACAGGCCTTCGACGTCGCCGTCGTCCGGCTCATGCTCCACCCCCATCTCCGTTTCGGCAGCAGGATTCAGCTCGAACGCCACCCCCTGGGAGAAGGCGATGCCGCGCCCGTTCTCGCGGGCATAGAGCGCCAGTACGTTCGGATAGGGCACCCAGAGATCCTGGGCGACTCCGCCGAAACGGGCCTGGAAGCCGATGCCATCGGGGCCGAAGGACAGGCGGTTGGTGGCATTCGGATCGAGATTGAGCACGATCTGTCCGTCACGCGCATAGCCGGACGGCACCAGCACATCGCCATCCACACGCGCCACGAGATAAGGGGTGTGACCACCATCCACACACCACTCGTGAATGGCGCGCAGCAGATAGGGATGAGTCGAGTTCGCGGCAGATGTCATGGATACTCACGGCGGGCAGTGGATGCTGCCCGCCCGTTGCTGCGCTCAGCGGCGCATGACCTTTTCGGACGGTGTCAGGGCATCGATGAAACCCTGACGACTGAAGATCCGCTCACCATACTTCATGATGCCGGCAGCGGACTTCGGCAACTCGATGCCGTAATGCTCCAGACGCCACAACAACGGCGCAACGGCCACATCCAACATCGAGAACTCGTCGCCGAGCATGAATTTCTGCTTGGTGAACAGCGGCGCAAACTGCACGAGCTGATCGCGCACTGCAGCGCGGCTCTTCTCGGCGGACTTCTGACCTTTCTCGAGCAGTTCGATATGCGAGAACAGTTCCTGCTCGAAGCTGTGCAGCAACTGACGCGCCTTGGCGCGCATGATCGGATCCGGCGGCATCAGCTGCGGATGCGGAAAACGCTCGTCGATGTACTCGTTGATGATGTTGGCCTCGTACAGCACCAGGTCACGGTCCACCAGCACCGGCACACGGTTGTACGGGTTGATCACGGCGATGTCTTCGGGCTTGTTGTAGAGATCGACGTCGATCACCTCGAAGTCCATGCCCTTCTCGAAAAGCACGATCCGGCAACGGTGACTGAAAGGGTCAGTCGTCCCGGAATAAAGGGTCATCATGAGATTGAAACTCCCGATTCAAAAAAAATGCCCCCACGCTCGCCCGCGATCGCGGACTCGCAGCCCCCCGAGGGGGTGGTTTTGCCCTGGGGCGGCCCTGCGGCAAAAAACAAAGCGCACCACGCGCTTCAACGCGTGGTGCGTCTCATCACGGCAACGCTACCGCCAACGCGGCGCGCCCGGCCGTCAGTGGATGTCTTTCCAGTAGTTCTTCTTCAGCGCGTAGGCAATGCCGGTGAACACCACGAGGAAAAGCATGACGTAGATGCCGATCGCCTTGCGCTTCTCGGCCACCGGCTCACCCATCCACACCAGGAAGGACACGAGATCGGCAACGGCCTGATCGTACTCCTCGGCGCTCATCAGGCCGGGCTTGGCCAGCGTCAGCTTGACCTCCTTGCCGTGCTCACCGTCAGTGATCTCGGCAACCTGCTCGCCCTGCAGCTGCCACAAGGCATGCGGCATGCCGACGTTTTCGAAGATCACGTTGTTCCAGCCGGTCGGACGGTTCTCATCGCGGTAGAACTGGCGCAGATAGGTGTACAGCCAGTCGGCACCGGACCCGTCACCGGAGCTGCGCTGACGCGCGATCAGCGACAGATCCGGCGGGGTGGCGCCGAACCACTCCTTGGACTCGGCCGGACGCATCGCGACGGTCATCAGGTCGCCGACCCGCTCACCGGTGAACATCAGGTTGTCCCGGATGTCGTCTTCACTCAAACCGATTTCGGTGAGCTTGTTGTACCGCACGAAACTGGCCGAATGGCAGTTCATGCAGTAATTGACGAACAGCTTGGCGCCATGCTGCAGCGAAGCCGGATCCGTGCTGACCGGAGCGCGGTCGAGATCGACCGAGGCGGCGGCGCCGAAAGCCAGCGCCGGCGCGAAAAGCGCTGCCGCCGCGAGCCGCTTGAGAGACTTGATCATGCGGATTGTCATTTGAAGGTCACCCTTTCCGGTTCCGGTTTGCACTTGTCGATCTTGGAGTACCACGGCATCAGCAGGAAGAACGCGAAGTACAGCACCGAGCAGATCTGGGCAGCCAGGGTGCGGCCCGGCGTCGGGGCGAGCACGCCGAGGTAGCCGAGGATGAAGAACGACACGATGAAGATCGCAAGCGCCATCTTGTAGATCGGGCCGCGATAACGGATCGACTTCGCAGGACTGCGATCCAGCCACGGCAGGAAGGCGATGATGACCACCGACGCTCCCATCGCAACGACGCCCCAGAATTTGGCATCGAGACCGAACAGCGGGTAGGTGACCGCGCGCAGCACCGAATAGAACGGCGTGAAATACCACACTGGTGCGATGTGCGCCGGGGTCTTCAGCGGATCAGCGGGGATGAAGTTGTTGTACTCGAGGAAGTAACCGCCCCCCTCGGGATAAAACAGCACCACCGCAGAGAAGAACAGCAGGAAGACGCCGACACCGACGACGTCCTTCACGGAGTAGTACGGGTGGAAGGGGATACCGTCGAGCGGAATGCCGTTGGCGTCCTTCTTCTTCTTGATCTCGATGCCGTCCGGGTTGTTCGACCCGACTTCGTGCAGCGCGATGATGTGCGCGGCGACCAGGCCGATCAGCACCAACGGCACGGCAATGACGTGCAGCGCGAAGAAGCGGTTGAGCGTGGCATCGCCGATGACGAAGTCGCCGCGAATGACGGTCGACAGGTCCGGCCCGATGATCGGAATGGCGGAGAACAGGTTGATGATCACCTGCGCACCCCAGAATGACATCTGCCCCCACGGCAGCAGATAGCCCATGAATGCCTCGGCCATCAGGCACAGGAAGATCAGCACACCGAAGATCCACAGCAGTTCGCGCGGCTTGCGGTAGGAACCGTAGAGCATGGCGCGGAACATGTGCAGAAACACGACCACGAAGAACGCCGAGGCGCCGGTCGAGTGCATGTAGCGGATCAGCCAGCCACCCGGCACCTCGCGCATGATGTATTCGACGCTTGCGAAGGCCACGGGAATGCCCGACACATTGAGCGAAGCGTCCGGCTTGTAGTGCATGACCAGAAAGATGCCGGTCACGATCTGGATCACCAGCACGAGCAGCGCGAGCGCCCCGAAGAAGTACCAGAAGTTGACATTTTTCGGCGCGTAGTACTCGGAGAGGTGCGCCTTCCAGTTCGACGTAAGCGGGAAGCGCTCGTCGATCCAGTTCAGCAGAGCCTGGGATTTGGTCGTCATTGCTTAGGCCTTGTCTTCACCCACGAGGATCGTGGTATCGGTGAGATACATGTGAGGAGGAACTTCAAGGTTGGTCGGCGCAGGCATGCTGCTGTAGACGCGACCGGCCAGATCGAACAGCGAACCGTGGCAGGGGCACAGGAAGCCACCCGGCCAGTCGGTGCTCATGCCACCTTCCGCGCCCGGCTTGAACTTCTCCGAGGGCGAACAGCCGAGGTGCGTACAGATGCCGACGGTGACCAGGTACTCCTCCTTGATGGAGCGGTACTTGTTCTGCGCATACGGCGGCTGCATCGGCTTCTCGGATTCCGGATCGCTGACCTTGGGATCCGACTTCTCGATCGAAGCGAGCATCTCGGGCGTGCGGCGCAGGATCCACACCGGCTTGCCTCGCCACTCCACGGTCATCATCTCACCCGGGGCGAGCTGGCTGATGTCGGCCTCGACCGGCGCGCCGGCCGCCTTGGCACGATCCGAGGGGGTCAGGCTTGCGACGAATGGCACGGCAACAGCGACCGCGCCGGCACCGCCGACCACCGACGTCGCAACCAGAAGGTTGCGGCGACTACTGTCCATCTCTTGTTCCACGCTCATGGCCTCTTCCTGAAGGAATGCAGAATTCCGGTTCAAAAAACTTGCTCATTATAGGACCAAAAGGCAGCTCAGAAAAAGTCCGTAACAACACACGGAAACTATTTCAGCGCCCGCCGGTCAAGCAACGCCTGCGCCACCGTGCCGGCATCCACATGCTCAAGCTCACCACCGACCGGAACCCCGCGCGAAAGTCGTGACACGCGCACGCCCCGCGCCGACAGCAAGCCCGACACCATATGGGCCGTGGCCTCACCCTCGTTGGTGAAGTTAGTCGCGAGGATGACTTCCTTGACCTCGCCGTCATTCGCCCGCGCAATCAGCCGCTCCAGCCCCAGCTCGCGCGGACCGATGCCGTCAAGCGGCGACAGGCGGCCCATCAGCACGTAGTACAGCCCCTTGTAGGCATGCGTCTGCTCGATCACCGCCAGATCGGCCGGCATCTCGACCACGCACAACAGACCGTGGTCGTACTGCGGATCGGCGCAGCGCCGGCAGATCGTGTCCTCGGTGAAGCTGTTGCACATCCCGCAGTGACGCAACACTGCCAACGCATTCTGCAGCGCGCCGGCCAGCGTCGCGGCCCCGCGCTGGTCGCGCTGCAGCAGATGATAGGCCATGCGCTGAGCGGTCTTCGGCCCCACGCCGGGCAAGCAGCGCAGGGCTTCGATCAGGCCGTCGAGACTGGATGGGGACATTGGGGAACGGAAAGTCGTAGGTCGTAGGTCGCGATGAGCGCAGCGAATTGCGACGCCACGCTTTGAAACGAGCGCCGCTGTCGCATTTCGCCTGCGGCTCAACGCGACCTACGCAAGCATGTCAGAACGGCAGCTTCATGCCCGGCGGCAGGTTCATGCCGGCACTGAATCCGGCCATCTTTTCCTGCGTGGTGGTCTCGACGCGGCGCACCGCATCGTTCACCGCAGCCGCGAGCAGGTCTTCGAGCATTTCCCGGTCATCCATCACGGAATCGTCGATGGACACGCGCCGCACGTCGTACTTGCAGGTCATCTGCACCTTGACCATGCCGGCACCGGACTGCCCCTCGACCTCGATGGTCGCGAGCTGGTCCTGCATCTTCTTCATGTTTTCCTGCATCTGCTG
>JBFHJY010000115.1:0-7002 GCA_041595655.1 Azoarcus sp. | reverse complement strand
TCGAAGGCCATCACGATCACCGCCGCGCCGTACTGGCGGCACAGCCGCGCCTGACGCAGGAATTCCCCCTCGCCTTCCTTCATCGAGATGGAGTTGACGATGCCCTTGCCCTGGATGCACTTGAGACCGGACTCGATCACCTCCCACTTCGACGAGTCGAGCATGATCGGTACGCGCGAGATGTCCGGCTCGGACGCGACGAGCTTGAGGAAGCGCTCCATCGCGGCCTTCGAGTCCAGCATGGCCTCGTCCATGTTGATGTCGATGACCTGCGCGCCGTTCTCGACCTGCTGGCGCGCCACCGCCAGCGCGTCATCGAAACGGCCCTCGAGGATCATGCGCGCGAAGGCGCGCGAGCCGGTGACGTTGGTGCGCTCACCGACGTTCACGAACATGGTGTCGGCGCCGACGTTGAACGGCTCCAGTCCGGACAGGCGCAACTTCTTCTCGATCTGCGGAATGCGGCGCGGCGGCAGCCCTTCGACGGCCTGCACCACGGCAGCGATGTGCTCCGGCGTGGTGCCGCAGCAGCCACCGACGATATTGAGCAGGCCGGATTCGGCCCATTCGCGGATGGCCGTCGCGAGCTCTTCCGGCGTCTCGTCGTAACCGGTCGGCGCGAGCGGATTGGGCAGGCCGGCGTTCGGGTGGGCCGAGATGTGCGTATCGCAGATGCGCGACAGTTCCTCGACGTACTGGCGCAACTCCTTGGCGCCCAGCGCGCAGTTCAGGCCGAACGAGATCGGCTGCGCGTGCGACAGCGAATTCCAGAAGGCTTCCGCCGTCTGACCCGACAGCGTGCGGCCGGAAGCGTCGGTGATGGTGCCGGAGATCATCACCGGCAGGCGACGGCCCAGATCGTTGAACAGCTTCTCGATGGCGAACACCGCAACCTTGGCGTTGAGCGTGTCGAACACCGTCTCGATCAGGATCAGGTCGGCGCCCCCCTCCACCAGCGCCTTGGCCGAGGCGTAGTAATCGTCGAGCAGGGCATCGAAGCTGATGTTGCGGAAGCCCGGGTCATTCACGTCGGGCGAGATCGACAGCGTGCGCGAGGTCGGACCGATCACGCCGGCCACGAAGCGCGGCCTGGCGGGGTTCCTGGCGGTGTATTCGTCCGCGATGGCACGCGCGATGCGCGCGCCAGCGACGTTGATCTCCCAGGCGACATCCTCCAGCCCGTACTCGGCCTGCGACACGCGCGTGGCGTTGAAGGTGTTGGTCTCGATGATGTCGGCGCCGGCATCGAGATAGCCGCGGTGGATCTCGGCGATGACCTCGGGGCGCGTGATCACGAGCAGGTCGTTGTTGCCCTTGAGGTCGCGCGGATGCGCCATGAAGCGGTCGGTCACCCCCTCGCCGCGGTACTCGCGCTCGGACAGCTTGTACTGCTGGATCATCGTGCCCGTGCCACCGTCGAGCACGAGAATGCGCTCGGCGAGCAGGGACAGGAGTTCTTCGGTGCGATCGGCTTGCATGCGTTACCTCTGGCGTTGCGTGGCCGGGCGGCGCGCGCTGCAAACGCAAACGGCGCCCGAACCCGGCAGGGGTTCGCGAGCGCCGTTGTTCGGTTGCTGAGCCTGGCCCGGCGACGTGTTCGTCAGCGTCGGGTCGCAGCGCTCCTCAGCAAGCCGCTCATTTTACCGGCAGCCCGGCAGTCATGCAAAACCACGGCAATCACCAGCCGAAACTGCCGAACCAGCCGAAGCCGGACGTGCCATAACCGAAGTAGCCGAAAGGATGGGCATGGTGACCATAGCCGACACCGTAACCGAAGCTCGGCCCGAACATGCTGAAACCGTTGCCGTCATTGAAATAGACGTAGGTATAACTGGTGCGGTCGACCTTGCCGTCGATGAAATGCACGTTGAAATAGGTCGCCAGGATGCCGGGATAGGGGTTCGAGACGTTCCAGTCCCACACTTCCTCCTTCATGCGCGGGAAACGCTCGATGCTGCGATGGGCGCCCAGCGTGCGCTGCACCTGCTCCACGGTCATGCCCGACCGCACGCGACCGAGGTTGCGGTGGTCGAGCGCATCGAGCTGCTCGACGATGCGGCCGCCGGCATCGACCGTGTACATCCAGCAGGTCTCGCCCATCGGCTGGGTCGAATACTCCAGCGTGCGCGTGCCGTCCTCGTTGTTCCAGATGTGCTTGGGCGGACCGCGCTTGGCGAGCAGTTCGTTCTCGAAGTCGAAGCGGGTCTGGAACGTGGTGCAACCGCCCAGCGCCACAAGCGCCATCACCAGCAGCAGCCACAGCGAAAGTCTTGATTTCATGATGCACCTCACCATCCTGAACCTTCCTGCAGGAACGCCTGCAGCCGCTCCCACGAAATCTCCTAAGGCGACAGCCGCGCCCGCGACCAGCGCCCATCTCCGCCGAGCGTCCAGGCGAAGCGATCATGCAGGCGCGACGAGCGCCCCTGCCAGAACTCCCAGTAGTCCGGCACCAGCCGGTAACCGCCCCAATGCGGCGGACGCGGCGGCCTGAGTCCGAACTTCAGGCCGTACTCGGCAGCGCGTGCGACGATCACGCCGCGATCCGGAATGACCTCGCTCTGATGCGACGCCCATGCGCCGATGCGGTGGGTCAGCGGACGGCTCTCGAAGTAGGCGTCGGACTCCTCGTCCGACACTTTCTCCACCTTGCCTTCGATGCGCACGACACGCTCCAGTTCCACCCAGTGGAACTGCAGGGCTGCATGCGGATTGGCCGCCAGTTCGCGACCCTTGCGGCTGTCGTAGTTGGTGTACCAGACGATGCCGCGGTGATCGAAACCCTTGATCAGCACGACACGTGTCGAGGGGCGGCCGTCCTCGCCGACGGTGGCCACCGTCATGGCGTTGGGCTCCGGCAGGTCCTTCTTCATCGCTTCAGCCAGCCAGTCCTCGAACTGACGGAACGGGTCGTCCAGCGCCTCGTGCTCTTCGAGGCTGCCCTGCTCGTAGCTCTTGCGCAGATCGGATAGTGGAGGGGTACTCATGATGGACGCGGACTCCTGACTGCACCCTGCCCCGGCAGGGTGGCACGCACAATGGTTCAACATCTTTCATGATAAGCCAGCCGGCTTGCTCCGGAGGCCGGTAACAGGAAGAATCGCGCCTGCGCCGGCTTCGTGCCGCGCAACGGACACACCCCGCCGATCTGCGTATCGGCCGTCCGCGGCGGAATGCTCCGCCACCCTTGCCGTGCGAGCGGCATTTAAACTCCGGCGCATCCCGCACCGGAGTGGCTGGGTCGACCGCAAGGCGATCCTCGAAAACGGGAGATTCACATGTTCCAACCATCTGCCTCGCGCAGAGGCTTTGTGTTGTCCGCGCTGGCGCTGGCCGCCTTCACCGCCTTCGGCCCTGCCTCGCTCAGTGCCGCCACCCCCGAGAAGCTCGTCATCACCGCCATCCCCGACGACGGCGACGCCGACCGCATGCGCGAGAACTTCGGCGCGCTGGCCAGGTATCTGGGCGAGAAGGCCGGCATCGAAGTCGAGTACATGCACGTCGAGAACTACGCCGCCAGCGTCACCGCGCTGGCCACCGGTCGCGCGCATGTCGCCTGGCTGGGCGCCGTCACCACCGCCCAGGCCCGCATGCAGATGGGCGAACAGCTCACCGTGCTCGGCTGCCGCGACATCGACAAGGGCTTCGTCAGCTATTTCATCGCCAATCCGTCGACCGGGCTCGCCCCGGTGCAGGATCTCGGCGAGCTCGCCAAGGCGGCTGAAGGCAAAAGCTGGAGCTTCACCTTCGGCAGCAAGAGCAGCACCTCGGGCCACATGATGCCGCGCAAGTACTTCCTCGATCAGGCCGGCGTCGCACCCGAGAAGGTGTTCCGCACGGTGGCCTATTCGGGCAGCCACGACGTGGTGATGCAGATGGTGGCCGACGGCACGCATCAGGTCGGCGCGCTCAACTACGCCTCGTGGGACAAGGCCAATGACCAACTCAAGGCCCGCGCGCCCATCGTCTACGAGACGCCGCCCTACACCAACTACGCGCTGACGGCGCGCGCCGACCTCGGCCCGGAACTGCTCGACAAACTGCGCGGCGCGCTGCTGGAACTCGACGCGAAGGACCCGAACGGCGCCAGGGTGCTGAAGTACCTGAAGGCCGGCAGGTTCATCGAGGCCGACATCTCCGAGTGGCAGGGCTACGTCGATCTGCTGCAGTCGGGCATCGACATCGGCGGCTGACCGCCTTTCGGTGGGTGCTCTCGCCGTAGGTCAGATAAGCGCAGCGCATCTGACCTCAGCGCCCGGAACACGAACATGCGCTGATGTCAGGGGCGCGCCTTGCGGCGCTTGCCTGACCTACGCCCCTACGCAACATCGAACGCACACATGAATTCTTCCGTTCCCGTCCGCCTCGCGGACGCTTCCGTCGCCTACTCCGGCAAGACCGTGCTCGACGGCATCACGCTCGAGATCGCGGCAGGAGAGCGCGTGGCCGTCATCGGCCCGTCGGGTGCGGGCAAGACCACGCTGTTCAGGCTCATCGCCGGGCTGGTGAAGCCCGCACGCGGCGAAGTGCTCACGCTCGGCCGCGACACGCGGCAGCTCACCGGTCACAAGCTGGATGCGCTGCGCCGCGAGCTGGGCTTTCTGCAGCAGCAGGACAATCTGATCCCGCAACTGCGCGTGGCGCACAACGTACTGATGGGCCGGCTCGGCCACTGGTGCTTGCCGCGCGCACTGCTGTCCCTGCTGTGGCCGCAGCAGATCGAGCGCGCCGAGGCCGCATTGCAGCGCGTGGAACTGGCCGACCGCCTGTGGTCGCTGCCGGACGAACTGTCCGGCGGGCAGCAACAGCGCGTCGCGGTGGCGCGCCTGATCGTGCAGCAGCCGAAGCTGGTGCTGGCCGACGAGCCGGTCAGCGCGCTCGACCTGCGCCTGGGTCGCGAGATCATCGGCCTGCTGACCGAGCTGGCCACGCGCGACGGCGTGACCCTGCTGGTGAACCTGCACACGCTGGACCTGCTGCAGGGCCATTTCGACCGCGTCATCGCGCTGCGCGACGGACAACTTTTCTGGCAGGGCCGACCGGATGAACTGACGCAACGGCTGCTGCACGAACTGTACGGCGCCGAGTACCGCGCGCTGCATCTGGACGAGATCGCGCTGCCGGCATGAACGCCCACGCCCTTCCCGCCACCCATGCCCGGCGACCATGGGGGCATTTCGTCGCCATCCTCGCGCTGCTGCTCGCGGTGGTGGCGGCCTTCGCCGCCGCCGAATGGGATCTGGCCGCGCTGACCGACGCCGGGCGCCGCGCGGCAGCCGCCGGGCGCATGGGAGTCTGGCTGACGGCGTTCCTGTCACCGGACCTGTCGGCAGATTTCCTCGCCCACAGCTGGGAGCTGACCCTGCAGACGCTGTCGGCCGCCATCCTCGGCACCGCACTGGCGGTGGGGCTGGCGGTACCGCTGGCGATGGGCGCAAGCCGCGCCGTGTGCGTCGGCGAGGAATCCGCTCGCGGCCCGTGGCGCCACTTTCCGCTGCGCTCGCCGGCTGCAGCACTGTGCGCGCTGTGTCGGCTGGTCCAGGACGTGCTGCGCGCAGTGCCGGACTTCGTGTGGGCCATCATCCTGGTGGCGATGATCGGCCTCGGGCCGCTCACCGGTGCACTGGCGCTGGCGCTGAACATCACCGGCATCCTCGCTAAGGTCTACAGCGAACTGTGGGACAGCGTGCCGGAGGACCGCTACGCGCAGGTGCGCGGGCTCGGCGGCGGGCGCATCGCGACCTTCCTCTACGGCATTCGCCCGCTGGCTTCGCGCAACGTGCTGTCCTTCACGCTGATGCGCGCCGAATGCGCGATCCGCAACGCGGCGGTGATCGGCGCCGTCGGTGGCGGTGGGCTGGGGGCCGAGATCTGGTACCAGATCCGCTTCGGCGCATGGGACAAGGTCGGCACGCTGATCCTGTTCACCCTGCTGCTGACGCTCACCGCGGATCTCGCCAGCAACTACATCCGCCGCCAGCTGCGCGGCGATCCGGAACGCGCCTCCGCACCGGTTTTCTGCGGCACGGCCGGCCGCATCGACACCCGGGTCGTCGTCGCCCGCGCGCCCCGCACAGCCTGGTGGGCCGCCGGCTTCGTCGGGCTGGTCACGGCCTGGTCGTTGTGGTTCATGGGCTGGGGCAACCGCGCCGGTCAGGACGGCACCGCTCGCAATCACCTCGAACCGGCACTGGAACTGTTCACCGGACAGGCCTGGGACAACCTCCGCTTCTTCGAGCGCCTGCTCTCGCCGGAGCTGGAAGCGGACTTCGTGTGGCGCGTCGTGCAGTCGGCATCCATTCCGCTGGCAATCGCCGTGATCGGCACCCTGCTCGGCGCGGCGGTGGCCATCGTGCTGACACGCTGGCACTCGGCGAGCTTCCAGCTGTTCTCCGCCCGCTTCACCGGCGAAACCCCGGCGCCGTGGCAGCGTGCGATTCGTGCCGTGCAACTTGCGGGCGCACGCGCACTGGCGATGGTGGCGCGCGGCGTGCCGGAGGTGATGTGGGCCTTTCTGCTGATCGCCTTCTTCGGGCCGGAGCTGGTGGCCGGCACGCTGGCAATCGCCATGCACACGCTGGGCGTGCTCGGACGCGTCTTCGGCGAGACCGTCGACAACCTGCCGCTGTCCCGCTTCGAGCCGGTGTGCGGCGCATCACGGCAGGTCACCTACGCTGCTGTGGCCGTGCCGATGGCCTGGCGCGACTGGATGACCTACACCTTCTTCCAGTTCGAGAGCAACGTGCGCGCCGCCGTGGTGCTGGGGCTGATCGGCGTGGGCGGGCTGGGCTTCCAGTTCTCGTTCAATTTCGAGTGGTTCCGCTTCGAACGCGCCGGCACCTACCTGATCGCAATGATCCTGCTGACCATGCTGATCGATCGCGCCTCACGCCTGCTCAAGCTGAGCCGCAGCGGAAACTGACGCGCCCGCACACGACGCGTCGGGAAAGCGTATGCCCAAGTACGCTAATATTCCGGACCCGCGATGGAGACTCCCGCATG
>JBFHJY010000114.1:0-7033 GCA_041595655.1 Azoarcus sp. | reverse complement strand
TGGACACGCGCAGTGAGCGCGGCATGACGCTGATCGCGCGCGGGCAGCCACCGCTCACCCTGCCGGCCCGCGCACGCGACGTGTTCGACGTCACCGGCGCCGGCGACACCGTGGTGGCGCTGCTCGGCCTCGGCCTGGCCTGCGGGAAGTCGCTGGCCGACGCGATGCTGCTCGCCAACGTCGCCGCCGGCATCGTGGTCGGCAAGCTCGGCACCGCCAGCGTCAGCCCCGCAGAACTCGCGCACGGGCTGGACAACGCACCTTCTGGAGAATCCGCATGATCATCGTCACCGGCGGCGCCGGCTTCATCGGCAGCAACATCGTGCAGGGGCTCAACGCCCGCGGCATCGACGACATCCTGGTGGTCGACGACCTCACCGACGGCCGCAAGTGCCTCAACCTCAACGACGCGGACATCGCCGACTACATGGACAAGGACGATTTCCTCGCCCGCATCCGCGCCGGCCAGGATTTCGGCAAGGTCGAGGCGGTGTTCCATGAAGGCGCCTGCTCCTCCACCACCGAGTGGGACGGACGCTTCGTGATGGGCGTCAACTACGACTACAGCAAGGCCCTGCTGGAATGGTGCGCACCCACCCGCGTGCCGCTGATCTACGCCTCGTCGGCCTCGGTGTACGGTATGGGCCCGAACTTCCGCGAAGCGCGCGAGTTCGAGCAGCCGCTCAACATGTACGCCTGGTCCAAGTTCCAGTTCGACTGCCATCTGCGCCGCGTCATGCAGAAGCTTGCAGGTCAGGTCGTCGGCCTGCGCTACTTCAACGTGTACGGCCCGCGTGAGCAGCACAAGGGCTCGATGGCCAGCGTGGCCTGGCACTTCTACAACCAGCTGCGCGACTCCGGGCGCGTGCGCCTGTTCGAGGGCTCGGACGGTTACGGTCCGGGCGAGCAGCGGCGCGACTTCATCCACGTGGACGACGTCGTCGCGGTGAACCTGTGGTTCCTCGACAATCCCGGCGTATCCGGCATCTTCAACCTCGGCACCGGCCGCGCGCAGAGCTTCAACGAGGTCGCGCACGCATCCCTGAGATGGCACAACGGCGGCGGCATCGACTACATCCCCTTCCCCGACCACCTCAAGGGCCGCTACCAGAGCTTCACCGAGGCCGACATGGGCGCGCTGCGCGCAGCCGGTTGCCAGCACCGCTTCACCCCGGTCGAGGAAGGCGTGCCACGCTATCTGGCCTGGCTCAAGCAGCGCGGCTTGTGATGCAGCGAGACAGCGCGGAACCGGCAAGCCGAACGGCGCCAGCAGGCATGCCGAAAATTGCCGGCAAACGGCCACTGTCAGAACCGCTCTCGGCCCGCCCCTGGAACACCGGCGCACCGATGTCCGACCGGATCATCGGGAACCGCCGTTGAGTGCCGCAACCAATCCGGAGGCGAACTTCGCACCCCAAGGCTGAACCACGATGAAACCATCCGACGATTTCGACGAAGACGAACACGACACCGCGCCGGCCGGACCGGTGCGCGGCATCCTCGTCGTCGGCCCGTCGTGGGTCGGCGACATGGTGATGGCGCAGAGCCTGTTCAAGGTGCTCAAGGCCGCCGAGCCGGAGTGCATCATCGACGTGCTGGCACCCGAATGGTCGCTGCCCATCCTCGAGCGCATGCCGGAAGTGCGGCGCGGCGTGGTGATGCCGGTGGGCCACGGCAAGCTGGATCTCGGCACGCGCTGGGCGCTGGGCAAGCAGCTCGGCCAGATCGGCTACAGCCAGGCCATCGTGCTGCCCAATTCATTGAAATCCGCTTTGGTGCCGGCCTTTGCCGGCATTCCGACGCGTACCGGCTTTCGCGGCGAGATGCGCTACTGGCTCATCAACGACATGCGCATGCTCAGCAAGAGCCGCCTGCCGCTGACGGTGCAGCGTTTCGTCGCGCTCAGCCGCGCCGTCGGCCAGCCGCTGCCCGACCCGCTGCCGCGTCCGCGCCTGATCGCCGACACCGCCAACCAGGCACATCTGCGCGAATCGCTCGGGCTCACCGGCGACCGCCGCGCCGTGGCCTTCATGCCCGGCGCCGAATACGGCCCGGCCAAGCAATGGCCGCTGGAGCATTTCGCCGCCGTGGCGCGCGAACTGAGCGCACGCGGCATCGCGGTGTGGATCCTCGGCTCGGGCAAGGATGCCGAGGCGGGTGACGCCATCGCGCGGGGCTGCGACGGCGTGCGCAACCTGTGCGGCAAGACCTCGCTGGGCGACGCAGTCGACCTGCTGGCGCTGTGCGAAGCTGCCGTCAGCAACGATTCCGGCCTGATGCACGTCGCCGCCGCGCTGGAAGTGCCGCTGGTGGCGATCTTCGGTTCGTCCTCACCGGGCCACACGCCGCCGCTGGCCGAGCCCGCACGGGTAGCCATCCGCTATCTGGGCCTGGACTGCTCTCCGTGCTTCAAGCGCACCTGCCCGCTCGGCCACCTGCGCTGTCTGACCGAAATCACGCCCGCCAGCGTGCTCGACGCACTGGCCGGCCTGGGCGTGGCGCAACCGGGGCACTGATGCGGGTTCTCGTCATCAAGACCTCCTCGCTCGGCGACGTCATCCACACCCTGCCTGCGCTCACCGACGCCGCCAATGCCATCCCGGGCCTGCGCTTCGACTGGGTGGTGGAGGAGAACTTCGCCGAGATCCCGACCTGGCATCCGGCTGTCGACAGCGTCATCCCGGTCGCGCTGCGGCGCTGGCGCTGCGCCCCGCTGCAGGCCTGGCGCAGCGGCGAATGGCTGGCCATGAAAAAGGCCATCGCCGCCAGCCCGGCCGATCTGGTGATCGACGCACAGGGCCTGATCAAGAGTGCGCTGCTCACGCGCTACGCATCCGCACCGGTGCACGGGCTGGACCGCGCCTCGGTGCGCGAAGCCTTCGCCGCCCGCTTCTACGACCGGACGCACAGCGTCGCCCGCGACTGGCACGCCGTCGAACGCCTGCGTGCGCTGTTCGGCCTGGCGCTGGGCTATTCGGTGCCGGACGCAGCCTGCGACTACGGACTCGACCGCAGCCGCGTGCTGGGCACTGCCGTGCCGCCCGCCGCGCCGACACTGCTGATCCTGCACGGCACGACCTGGCCCACCAAGCACTGGCCGGAGGCGTACTGGCGTGAACTGGCCGAGCGCTGCACGGCGGCCGGCTGGCACATCCGCTTGCCGTGGGGGTCTGACGCCGAACGCGCGCGCGCCGAACGCATCGCCGACGGCCTGCCCGGCGCCAGCGTGTTGCCACGCCTGAAGCTTGCCGGCGTCGCCGCCGAACTGGCCGGCGCCTCGGCCTGCGTGGCCGTCGACACAGGCCTGGGCCATCTCGCCGCCGCCCTCGACGTGCCGACGATCTCGCTGTTCGGCCCCACCAACCCGGGCCTCACCGGCGCCTGGGGGCCGCGCCAGCGCCATCTTGCCTCGGACTTTCCGTGCGCACCGTGCCTGTCGCAGCGCTGCAAGCACACGCCGACGGCGGACGAAGCCACGCGCTTCGACCTCGCGCGCGAGACGCCGCTGTGCTTCACGCGGCTCGGGCCGCAGCGCGTGTTCGACGCGCTGACCGAACTCGACGCCGAAGCCGGCCGACCCGCCCCGGAGGCCTAGGGCGTGCTCTCAGGTACGATGACGGTCGCCAGCGCAACTGAGAGCACGCCCTGATGCAGCTCGCCTTCTGCCTCTACAAGTACTTTCCGTTCGGCGGCTTGCAACGCGACTTCCTGCGCATCGCGCAGGCCTGCGTCACGCGCGGCCATGCGGTGCGCGTGTATGCGCTGGAGTGGGAAGGTGAGCGCCCGACCGATCTGGACATCGAGATCGTGCCGGCGCGCGGACTGACCAACCCGGCCCGCTACCGCATGTTCAGCGATCTGGTGCAGCTCGACCTGCAGATGCGTCCGGTCGATCGCGTGGTCGGCTTCAACAAGATGCCGGGACTGGACGTGTATTACGCCGCCGACCCCTGCTATGCGGAGAAAGCCGCCGAACGGCGCGGCTGGCTGTACCGGCTGTCGGGCCGCTTCCGGCATTTCTCGGCCTGGGAGCGTGCGGTGTTCGCGCCCGAATCGAAGACCGAGATCCTGATGATCTCGACCGTGCAGCAGCCGCTGTTCGAGAAGCATTACGGCACGCCGAAATCGCGCTTCCACCTGCTGCCGCCAGGCATCGCGCAGGACCGGCGTGCGCCGGCCAACGCGGCGGAGATCCGCACAGCGCTCCGCCGGGAGTTCGGTTTGGCGGAAGACGAGCGCCTGATCGTGCAGATCGGCTCGGGCTTCCGCACCAAGGGGCTGGACCGCAGCCTCACGGCACTCGCTGCGCTGCCGGAATCCTTGCGCGCACGCAGCCGCTTCATCGTCATCGGCCAGGACGACCCGCGCCCGTTCCGCATCCAGGCCAAGGCGGCGCGCATCGAGGACCGCGTCACCATCCTGCCCGGACGCAACGACATTCCGCGCTTCCTGCTCGGCGCCGACCTGCTGATCCACCCGGCCTATGCCGAGAACACCGGCACCGTGCTGCTCGAGGCGGTGGTCGCCGGCCTGCCGGTGCTGACCACCGCGGTATGCGGCTACGCGCATTACGTCGAGGAAGCCGGTGCCGGCCGCGTGCTGGCCGAGCCATTCAAGCAGGAAGCGCTCAATGCCGCGCTGGCCGACCTGCTCGGCAACGACGCCACGCGCGCCGCGATGGCACGCAGCGGACTGGCCTGGGCCGAGACCGCCGACATCTACAGCCTGCCCGAACGTGCGGCGGACGTGATTCTCGGAGAGAGCCAATGACCTGTCTGCGCCGCCGTAGGTCAGATAAGCGCAGCGCATCTGACAGAAGCCGTTGTCACATGCGCTGCGCTTATGTGACCTACGCAATCATCGCCGGGAGCGCCCGATGAACCGCCTGTGGCTGTCTGCGCCGTTCGACCGGCTGTGGGCCGGCAAGGATCCGTTCGCCGAGGTCGAACGCCTCGACGGCGAAGTGTTCCGCGAACTGGAGGCGCGCCGCACACTGCGCTGCGAGGTCGAGGGCCGCGCCTTCTTCGTCAAGATCCACCGCGGTGTGGGCTGGTTCGAGATCGTCGAGAACCTGGTGCGCGGACGCGTGCCGGTGCTCGGCGCACACAACGAATACGCCGCCATCCGCCGGCTCGAGGAACTCGGCGTGGCCACCATGACGCCGGTGGCCTTCGGCGAACGCGGCGCCAACCCGGCCACGCGCCGTTCCTTCATCATCACCGAGGCGCTGGCACCGACCGTCGCGCTCGACGAGCACTGCCGCGGCTGGCGCGACAACCCGCCGGATGCGCGCTGGCGCCGTGCGGTGATCAAGCGCGTCGCCGACATGGCACGCCGCATGCACGCCGGCGGCATGAACCACCGCGACTTCTACCTCGTGCATTTCCTGCTGCATCTCGACCCGGCGCCGACGCCGGAGAATTTCCGCCTCTCGCTGATCGACCTGCATCGCGCCCAGCTGCGCGCCGCCACGCCACGCCGCTGGCGCGACAAGGATCTGGCCGCGCTGCACTTCGCCTCGCTCGAGGCCGGCCTGAGCGACCGCGATCGTCTGCGCTTCCTGCGCGCCTACTTCGGCCGGCCGCTGCGCGACATCGTGCGCGACGAGGCGGCGCTGCTGGCCTTCCTCCAGCGCGAGGGCGCACGCCTGATGGAACGCTGGGAGCGCAAGTTCGCGCCGGGAGCGGGCCAATGAGGACGTGGACGCTGACCGCGGCCTACGCCAATGGCCCGGCCGCCGCGGCCTTTGCGGATCTGGACGCGGTGTTCGCGCTACAGGGCCGGCGTATCGCCTCCGACCCGCTGTCCGAGGTGATCTATGTCGAGGTGGCCGGCACCGGCTACTACGTCAAGCGCTACACCGGCGCCGGCAAGAATCCGCTGCGGCGCTGGCTGTCGCGCCCGCGCGTGCGGCTGGAATGGAAGAACCTGCGCGCCTTCGCGGCGTGGGGCATTCCCACCGCGAAGCTGGTCGGCTACGGCCTCGAGCGCCGCGCCGGCGCCTTCGTGCGCGGCGCGCTGATCACCGAGGAAATTCCGGGCACCAAGGACCTGGCGCAACTGGCGCGCGAGGGTGACCCGCGGCTGCGCGACGCTGCCTGGGTCGATGCGGTGTCGCGCCAGATCGCGCACATCACGCGCACCCTGCACGGGCACCGCTTCGCCCACAACGACCTGAAGTGGCGCAACCTGCTGGTGACCGCGGGCGAGACGCCGATCGTATACCTGATCGACTGCCCGAGCGGCATGCACTGGATCGAGCCCTTCCTGTCCTACCGTATCGTCAAGGACCTGGCCTGCCTCGACAAGGTCGCCAAGTACCAGCTGTCGCGCACACAGCGGCTGCGCTTCTACCATCGCTACACTGGTCGGCCGCGCCTGGACGCCGGCGACCGCAAGCGCATCCGCCACATCCTGCGCTTCTTCGAGGGTCGCGAATGAGCACCGCTCCGCTCGTCGATGCCTCCGCGTTGCGTGCCGCCGGCCGCGCGCCGGCGATGCCGTGCCGCGTCGCACTCGACGACGGCCGCGAAGTCGAGCTGCTGCGGACCTTGCGCGTGCTGCCCGCAAAACGCGTCGTCGCCGAAGGCCGGCTCGACGGACAGGCCGTGCTGGCCAAACTGTTCATTGCCGACGGCGCCGAACGCCACCTGCGGCGCGAACACGACGGCATTGCGGCGCTTTTAGCGGCCGGCATCGACACCCCCGAGCTGCTTGCCGAAGCTACGCTCGACGGCAACGCCCGCATCCTGCTGACCCGCTTTCTCGGCAGCGCAGAGAACCTCGGCGATCTGTGGAACGCCGCGCCGCGCCCGCCGGGCGATGGCGCCGCGCTCGCACTGCTCACCCCCGCGGTAGAAATCGTCGGCCGCATGCACGCCGCCGGCCTGACCCAGTCCGACCTGCATCTGGGCAACTTCCTGCGCGACGGCGAGCGCCTGCTCGTCATCGACGGCGACGCCGTCGAGCGCCACACCGCCCCCCTGCCCGCGACGCAGGCCGGCGCCAACCTCGCCATCCTGTTCGCGCAGCT
>JBFHJY010000113.1:0-7058 GCA_041595655.1 Azoarcus sp. | reverse complement strand
TCGCCGACCATGATGATGTCGGGATCCTGGCGCAGGAAGGCGCGCAGGGCCGAAGCAAAGGTCAGGCCGGCCTTTTCGTTGACGTTGACCTGGTTGATGCCGGCCAGGTTGATTTCTGCCGGGTCCTCGGCGGTCGAGATGTTGGTGCCGGCAGTATTGAGGATGTTCAGGCAGGTGTACAGCGACACCGTCTTGCCCGAGCCGGTCGGGCCGGTCACCAGAATCATGCCGTACGGCCGCTCGATGGCCGCCATCAGGGCGGCCCGCTGATCGGGCTCGTAGCCGAGGGCGTCGATGCCCAGCATCGCCGACGAGGAGTCGAGAATGCGCATCACGACCTTTTCGCCGTGCAGCGTCGGCAGCGTCGACACCCGGAAATCGATGGACTTGTTCTTCGACAGCACGAGCTTCATGCGGCCGTCCTGGGGAACCCGTTTCTCCGAGATGTCCAGCCTGGAGATGACCTTGATGCGGGCAGCGATCTTGTCTTTCAGGACCAGCGGCGGCTGCGCGATCTCGCGCAGCACGCCATCGGTGCGCACGCGAATGCGATAGATCTTCTCGTAGGGCTCGAAGTGGATGTCCGAGGCGCCTTCGTTGATGGCGTCGAGCAGGATCTTCTGGATGTAGCGGACGACCGGTGCGTCGTCGATTTCCTGATTCGCTTCGTCTCCGGCCGGATCCGAGGGGGACGAGCTCGCCAGCAGATCGATGTCGAGTTCGTCGCCCGTCAGTTCGCGCAGGGTCTGCGCCGCCGACTCGGCGAGCTTGTCGACCATCCTGGTCAGTTTGGTGGCCTCCGCCACCACCACATCGACCTGCATCCCGCTCTGGAAGCGGATCTCGTCGAGGGCGCGCATGTTGGAAGGATTGGCCGTCGCGATGATCAGGCGGTTCTGCCGTTTGGCGAGCGGAATGACCTGGTGCTTGGCCAGCAGCCTGGAGTCCACGCCTTCGCGCTGGATCGAGGCGGGATCGAGGGCGGAGATGTCGATCAGGGGATGGCCGAAGGTCTCGGCTGCGAAAGAGGCTGCGTCCAGGGCGCTCAGGATGCCTCGCTTGTCGAGCTCGATCAGGAAGCCGTTGGGCGTCGCGCCACCGGCCTCGGTGCACGATACGGCGTCTGCTTCGCTGACCCGCCCCTGCTGGATCAGGGCGCGAGCGAGGCCGCTGAGAGGGGTCTGGGGGTTGGCTGCCATGGCTGCTCGATTCATGCTGACGCCTGATCTTGCCCGCCGCCCGTGGCGTTGTAAAGCGTTGCCCGGCTATTCCATGCGGATGTGTGGCGCGCTAGCCATCCTCGGCGGAAGTCGCGGCCGGGGTCGGGCGGTAGATGCGTGCCATCCGCACCATGCGATCCTCGGCCTGCACGACCTCGATGGCGATGCCGTTGATGCGCAGCGACAGGTCCGATTCGGGAATGTCCTGCAGGTGCTCGAGAATCAGGCCGTTGAGGGTCTTCGGGCCGTCCAGCGGCAGGTCGAGGCCCAGTCGGCGATTGAGTTCGCGCAGGTTCTGGCTGCCGTCGACAAGGGATGAGCCATCCGCTGCCCATTCGATGCGTGCATGGGTTTCGGGTTGGCTGGTGGTGAACTTTCCGATGATCTCCTCGATGATGTCGTCTACGGTGACCAGTCCGAGGAGTTCTCCATATTCGTCCACGACGAGCGCCATGCGTTGGCGGTTTTCCTGGAAGAACTGCAGTTGGGTGTAGACCGGTGTGTCGGCCGGGATGAAGTAGGGCTTGGCAACCAGCTCGCGGATCTCTGCCGCGTCGAACCCCGACTCCAGTGCGCGCGAGGCGACTCGGCGAAGGTGCAGCACGCCGACGACGCGTTCGTTGTCGCCCTCGAGGACCGGCAGTCGCGTGTGGTAGCTGGTGGCGATCTGCTGGCGCAGCATGTCGGCTCCCTGCCGCAGGTCCAGGCATTCGATCATGCCGCGCGGCGTCATCACGTCCTCGACCGTGATGTACTCCAGATCGAACAGATTGATCAGCATGTCGCGGTTCTTCTGCGGGATGTAGTGGCTCGACTCCAGGACCATCGAACGCAGTTCCTCGGGCGAGAGGCCTTCCGGGTTGCTGTCTTTGTCGGGTTGCAGTCGCAGCAGCTTGAGCAGGCCGGAAACGAACAGATTTACGAACCACACGGCCGGATAGCTCACCCTGAGGAGGAAGGTCAGCGGATAGCTCGCTATCAAGGCCAGGCGGTCAGCGTGATGGGCGCCGATGACCTTGGGCGTGATTTCGGCAAATACCAGGATCAGGAATGTGAGGAGCAGCGTTCCCGTTGCGAGGGCCCAACTCTCTTCGCCGAACAGGTGGATGGTGATGACGCTCGACAGCGTTGCGGCGGCAACGTTGACGAGGTTGTTGAACAGCAGGATCACGCCCAGCAGGCGGTCCGTCTTGTTCAGGAGGTCTATTGCAAGCTGGGCGCCGCGATGCCCGCCAGCTGCCAATGAGCGGAGCCGGTAGCGGTTCGATGCCATCATGACCGTCTCGGTCATTGAACACATCGCGGAAAGTATGAGCAGAAGAATCAGCGCGGAAAACTGCGTGCTGAAGGAGAGGTTTTGCACTCTAGGGTTGATCCGTCAAACGCGGCTCCTGAGTATCAGAATCCCGCAAATGGGTGTCAAGCGGCACGGTGGAGGAGGACCTCGAGCACGAACCGGCTGCCGACATATGCCAGTACCAGCGCGATGAAGCCTGCCAGCGTCCAGCGCAATGCGACGCGCCCGCGCCAGCCGCGAAAGCGCCGGCCGATCAGCAGCACGCCGAACAGCCCCCAGGAAATGAAGGCGAATACCGTCTTGTGGTCCAGGCGCGCGGCCTGACCGAACAGCGCTTCCGAGAACAGCACTCCCGAGCCGAGGGTGAGCGTGAGCAGGACGAACGCGATTCCGATCAGACGGAACAGCAGCGCTTCCATCGTCATCAGCGGCGGCAGCCCGGCGATGCTGCGGCTGATGCGTCCGCTATGCAGTTGCCGTTCGGCAACAGCCATCAGCAATGCGTGCAGCGCGGCCAGCGTGAACAGGCTGTAGGCCAGCATCGCCACGATGAAGTGCGCGCGAAAGGCCGGTGAGTCGGCGTTGGCGAGCATCATCTGGCCGGGCAGGGCCAGCGACACGAGGTTGGCCAGCATGCCGGCAGGCAGGGCCAGCGAACGCAAGCCCCGCAACGCGGCGTAGAAGGTCTCGATCCAGTAGAAGCAGATTGCAAGCCAGACCATCAACGAGATTGCCGGCCCCGCGCCGAAACGCATCGGCCCGTCAGAAAACATTGCGGCGTGCAGGGCGAGGCCGTGCGTGACGATGGCGAGCAGCAGGGCGCCGCGCTCGACGGTGCTTGTAGCGCCGGGCGTCTTGCTTTCTGCGCTTGCGTCACGGCGCAGCCACAGCGCTAGGGCGCCGTAGAGCGTGGCTGCGAGCAGATGAAGTAGAATGGTCGCCATTTCGGGCCGAGTTTACTCCATGGCGCAGGCGGCCGGCGGACTTTGGCTGCGATCTGCGGTCGCAATCCTCCGTCAGCTCCGCTCCTGGTCTTCCCGGCCGCCCTCCTGCGGAGCACGCATCATCATGCTGGACAACCTTACCCAACGTCTGTCGCGCGTCGTAAAGACCCTGCGCGGTCAGGCACGTCTGACTGAAGAAAACATCCAGGACGCCTTGCGCGAAGTGCGCATGGCCCTGCTCGAGGCCGACGTCGCCTTGCCGGTGGTCAAGGAGTTCATTGCCCGCGTGCGGGAGAAGGCCGTCGGGCAGGAGGTGGTTGGTTCGCTGACCCCGGGTCAGGCGCTGGTCGGCGTGGTGCACGACGAGCTCACGGCGCTGATGGGCGGGGTTCATGCCGGTCTCGATCTGGCCACCCAGCCGCCTGCCGTGATCCTGATGGCCGGCCTGCAGGGTGCGGGCAAGACCACTACGACCGGCAAGCTCGGCAAGCTGCTCACCGAGCGCATGAAGAAGAAGGTGCTGGCGGTCTCTGCCGACGTCTATCGCCCGGCGGCGATCGAACAGCTGAAGACCGTGTCCGCTCAGGCCGGCATCGACTTCTTCCCGTCCTCGGCCGACCAGAAGCCGGTCGACATCGCGCATGCTGCGCTCGATTACGCGCGTCGCCACTACTACGATGTGGTGCTGCTCGACACGGCGGGCCGGCTCGCCATCGACGAGGCCATGATGGCCGAGATCCAGGCCCTGCATGCCGCCGTCAAGCCGATCGAAACGCTGTTCGTGGTCGATGCCATGCTCGGTCAGGACGCCGTCAATACTGCGCGCGCCTTCAACGAGGCCCTGCCGCTGACCGGTGTCGTGCTGACGAAGCTCGACGGTGACTCGCGCGGCGGTGCAGCGCTGTCGGTGCGTCATGTCACCGGCAAGCCGCTGAAGTTTGCCGGTGTGGGCGAAAAGCTGACCGGGCTGGAGGAGTTTCATCCGCAGCGCATGGCCAGTCGCATCCTCGGCATGGGCGACATCCTCGGTCTGGTCGAGGAGGCGCGGCGTGGCGTGGACGAGGCCGCTGCGCAGGATCTGGCGCGCAAGCTCAAGACCGGCAAGGGCTTTGATCTGGAGGATTTCAAGGCGCAGATCGTGCAGATGCGGAACATGGGTGGGCTGAGTTCGCTCGTCGACAAGCTGCCGGCGCAGTTCGCCGCCGCGGCCGGCAAGCTGCAGGGTGGAGCGGAGGACAAGTCCATTCGCCGCATCGAGGGCATCATCAATGCCATGACGCCGCAGGAGCGCGCCAAGCCCGAGATCCTCAAGGCCAGTCGCAAGCGTCGCATTGCGGTCGGCGCCGGGGTGCCGGTGCAGGAGGTCAATCGTCTGCTCAAGCAGTTCGAGCAGACGCAGAAGATGATGAAGCAGTTCTCGAAAGGCGGCATGCAGAAACTCATGCGTGGCATGAAAGGCATGCTGCCCGGCATGCCACGCTGAGCGGGGAGCTCGATGCGGGACGTATTCACCTCCTTCGGCCGTGCGCTGGGCAGTCTGCGCACGCCGGGCATGCTGTGGCACATGGTCTGGCCGGCGCTGGTGGCACTGGCGCTGTGGACCGTGGGGGCCATCGTCTCCTGGTCGGTGCTCGTTGCCGCAGCCATGGAGTGGATTGCAGGTTGGCCGCTGGCGGGCGACTGGGTGCAGGGTTCCGATTTTGCCGCGGCAACGGCGCTGGTGCTGGTCAAGATCGCCCTGGTGCTGGCGATGGTGCCGCTGATCTACCTCACCGCCGCGTTGCTGGTGGCGGTGTTCGCACTGCCGATGATGATCGAGCGCGTGGCGCGCGAGGAGTACGGGGCGCTCGAGCAGCGCCGCGGCGGCAGCAACCTCGGCAGTGTGCTCAACACGGTCTGGGTCAGTGCGCTGTTCCTCGTGATGCTCGTCGCCAGCCTTCCGCTGTGGTTGATTCCGGGCTTCGGACTGCTGGTTTCGATTGCGCTCACGGCATGGCTGAACGCCCGCTCCTTTGGCTACGACGCATTGATGCAGCACGCCGACCGTGCAGAACTTGCTGCGCTTCCGCGGAGTCGCCGTGACGGGATGTTCCTGCTCGGCGGTGTATGTGCGCTGCTCGCCCACATTCCCTTCGTCAACCTCGTCGCGCCCGCTTTCAGCGCGCTCGCCTTCGTACATTTCATGCTGGCTGCGCTGAACGACGAGCGCGGTCGGCGCGGCGTGACGATTCTCGATCCGGAGCCACCTTCCAGCACACAGTGAGCCTGACATGGCCTTTGGAGCGCTCATCATCGGTGACGAGATCCTGTCCGGCCGGCGTGCCGACAAGCATTTGTCGCATCTGATCGAATTGCTTCGCGCACGTGGGCTGAAATTGTCCTGGGCGCGCTATGTCGGTGACGATGCGACATTGCTGATCGAGACGCTGCGGCAGACCTTCGCCACTGGTGACATCGTGTTCAGCTTCGGCGGCATCGGCGCCACGCCGGATGACCGTACCCGGCAGTCGGCGGCGGCTGCACTCGGGCTCGAAGTGGCGCTCCATCCGCAGGCGGAGGCAGCCATCCGCGAGCGCTTTGGCGACGAGGTCACGCCGCATCGCCTGCAGATGGGCACCTTCCCGGCGGGAGCGGAGATCATCCCGAATCCGTTCAACAACATTCCCGGCTTCTCGATCGCCAACCATTTCTTCGTGCCTGGTTTCCCGGTCATGGCCTGGCCGATGGTCGAGTGGGTGCTCGACGCGCGTTTTGCCCATCTGCATCATGCGCAGGATTATGTCGAGCGTTCGATCATCGTGCTGGATGCCAACGAGGGAAGCCTGATCGACCTGATGGAGCGCATCACCACCGACTATCCGCAGGCCAGCCTGTTCAGCCTGCCGACTGTCGCCTTGGCCGGTCAGCGGCGTTCGGTCGAGCTCGGCATGAAGGGCTGCGCGGCGGATGTCGCGGCCGCCATGGCGGAAATCGAGGCGGACATCTCGGCGCGCGGCCTTGAATGGCAGGTTCGCAGTTGATTGGCCTGCTGCGACGGCTGAGAGCGAGTCTGCCGACCAGTGAAGAGCGTGTCATCGACCTGCATGGTCGCCAGCTTGCCTACCGTCTCCGTCGTTCGGCGCGCCGCACGCTGGCGCTGCAACTGGACACTGCGGGAGTGCGCGTGTCGGTTCCGCAGCATGCCAGTGTTGCCGATGTCGAGCGTTTCATCGAGCAGCATGCCGGATGGTTGCAGCGCCGGCTCATCGAACGTGAGCGTGATCAGGCTGCAGCGTCCTTCGGGGCGGTCGATGGCGTGCGCTTTCCGTTGTTCGGCAGGGATTGCCGGCTAGTGGTCGAAGCGGATCGCCGGCGGGCTGTGTGGTCGCGTGATGAGTACGGCGAGCTGCTCCTCGTCGGTGCGGCCGATGCGCCTGCAGCGCTGGTGCGTGCGCTGCGCCGTCGGGCCTTGCCCGATTTCACCGAACGCGTGCGCCTGCATTGCGAGCGGCTCGGTCTCGCACTGCCTGCCGTGCGGCTGACCTCGGCCCGCACGCGCTGGGGCAGTTGCAGTGCGCGCAGCGGCATTCGTCTGCACTGGCGGCTGGTGCATATGGC
>JBFHJY010000112.1:0-7101 GCA_041595655.1 Azoarcus sp. | reverse complement strand
TTGTGCGGCAGATAGTTGGCCACCGCGATGTGTCGGCCGTCAGGCGAGGCGGCGAGGTTGCGGGTGTTGATGCCCACGCGCACCTCGGCCACCACCGCGAGATTCCACAGGTCGAACTTGCTCACCCAGCCGTCACGCGAGGCGAGAAAGACGTAGCGCCCGCCGTCGGCGAACTTCGGCCCGCCGTGCAGCGCAAAGCGCGACTGGAAGCGGTGGATGGGTTCGAGGCGATCGCCGTCGAGCACGCTGATGTGGTGGTCACCCGCCTCGACCACGAGGAACACGTTGAGCGGGTCGGCCGAGAACACCGGCTTGTCGGACAGCGTGGCGGGGTCAACGTGCTGGATGCGCGAGGCGCGGATCTGGTCGTCGCTCCACTGCGGCTCGATGGCCGAGGGGGTGTAGACGTAGTCCGCCAGCGCCTCGATCTCGGCTGCGGAAAGCTGCCCGGAGAATCCCGGCATCTGCGTCGCGGCGCGGCCCGACGTGATCACGCGCACGGTCTCGGCACGGCGCAGTCGGGCGAGATTTTCCGGCAGCAGCGCCGGCCCCATGGCACCGAAACGGTCGGGCGAATGGCAGGCCGCGCAGTGCTGCGCGTACAGTGCGGCAGCGTCCGGCGACGCATCGGCGGCATGCGCCAGCGGCGCGCCCAGCATCGCCAGCAGGAGCAACGCACCCCTCATGCCGTCACCTTGTGCATGCGTACCCAAGGCGTGGTCACGACGCGCTCGTTACCGTAGTCCGCCGGCGTGACGCCGATCTCGGCGTCGTCCAGATAGCAGCCGGGGTCTTCGGCCCACACGTCACCTGTGATCTGCTCGGCGCGTACGCGCGAGCTGCCGTTGCAGATGCCCAGATAGCGGCAGGCGCCACAACGCCCACCGACCTTGCGCGGGTGCTCCCGCAGGCCCGTGAGCAGGGCATTGGACGGGTCATTCCAGATCTCGCCGAAAGGACGCTCACGCACGTTGCCGAGCGGCTCGTGCCACCACATGGTGTCCGGGTGCACGATGCCGAGGTTGTCGATGTTGGACACGTTCACGCCGCTGGCGTTGCCACCCCACTGGCGCAGCTTGGCCTCGATGTGGGCGGCGCGCTCCGGGAAGTGCTGCTGCACCCAGTGCAGCAGCCACGGCCCGTCGGCATCGTTGTTGCCGGTGACGAAGTCCTTCTCGATGCCGCGCCGGTGCAGGTCCAGACAGGTCTCGAACAACAACGTCATGGCGTCGCGCGTGGTTCGGTGGTGCGCGTCGCCGGCGCGGTTCTTGTTGCCGCGCCCTGCGTAGTTCAGATGCGAGAAGTAGAACTTGTCGATGCCCTCGTCCTCGACCAGCCTGAGCAGGGCGGGCAGGTCGTGGGCGTTGCCCTCGGTCATGGTGTAGCGCACGCCGATCTTGATGTCGCGCTCGACGCACAGGCGGATGCCGTGCAGCGAGGCCTCGAAGGCACCTTCGAGGCGGCGGAAATGGTCGTGCGTGGCGCCGATGCCGTCCAGGCTGACGCCGACGTAGTCGAAGCCGATGTCGTCGATCTCGTCGATGTTGGACTCGTCGATCAGCGTGCCGTTGGACGACAGCGCGGTGTAGAAACCCATGGCCTTGGCACGCCGCGCGATGTCGAAGATGTCCGGCCGCAGCAGCGGCTCGCCGCCCGACAGGATCAGCACCGGCACGCGCGCAGCCTTGAGATCGTCCATCACGCCGAATACCTCGGCGGTGTCGAGCTCGCCGGGGAAATCCTTGTCGGCCGAGATCGAGTAACAGTGCTTGCAGGTCAGGTTGCAGCGGCGCACCAGATTCCAGATGACCACCGGCCCGGGCGGATTGCGACGCGGCCCGACCGGCGTCGGGTGATCGAGTTCGCGGATGAACTGCGAGATGCGGAACATGGCTGCATCCTCCTTGTGCTTTCAATTGGACCCCAGCACGTGCGCAGCGCACATGACCGGCGTCAAATGCGCGTCATTCGCTCAGGCGCAGACCGCTTTTCTTCAGGATGGCGCTGGAAAACAGCACATCGTGAGCGCGCAATGCCCCGGCAAAGCGCGCCTCGAGCAGCGCCGCAATCTCTCCGACGCGCGCCTGCGCCGCCTCGCGGCTGGCCGCATGCACCATCGCGAACAGGTTGTACGGCCAGTCGGGCAGGAGGCGCGGACGGCGATAGCAGTGCGTGACGAAAGGCAGCGCACCCACTGCCTCGCCCACTGCATCGATGAATTCATCACGCACGTCCCACACGCTCATGCCGTTGGCGGTGTAGCCGATGGCGTAATGGTTGGGTACCGCACCGATGCGCCGCAGCCGGCCGTCGGTCAGCATTGCGGCAAGCCGCGCGCGCACCTCGGCCTCGTCGCAGCCCACAGCCTCGGCCACCGCGGCATAGGGACGCACCACCAGCGGCAGGCCGGCCTGCGTGGCGCGCACGATGCGGCGGTCGAGTTCGTCGTGTGTGTGTGTCATCACGCTTCCAGCTTCATCTCGACGAAGTATTCACGCTGCTTCGGGAACAGATGCACGACGTGTCCGGTGGCGGCCTCGATGCGTTCGGCGGCGGCGTGGATGCCCTCGGGTGTGGCGGTGGCGAGCACGAACCACATGTTCAGCGCGTGTTCCCGGCGGTAATTGTGCGCGACTTCGTCAAAGCCATTGACGAGGTCCACGGTGCGCGCCCATTCGCTTTCCGGCACGGCCATGGCCGCCAGGCAGAAAGCACCGCCCATGCGCTCGATCTGGAACATCGGACCGAAGCGCGTCAGCACGCCGTCGTCGAGCATGGCCTGCAGGCGGCCGATGAGAGCGTCCTCGCTCATGCCCAGCTGCGCGCCGAGCTCGGCGAACGGTCGCTCCGACAGCGGGAAATCGCCCTGCACGGCGTTGATGATGCGACGGTCGGTGTCATCCGGCGCACGCCGGGCGACGACACCACGTCGGGTGGCAGCACTCTCAGGGGGTGACGACACTGCTCGGCTCCGCGTCGGAGAAATAACGGGCACCAGTCTGCTTGAAGCGTCGTCCGCTGAACAGCACCGCGTGCGGCAAGTCATCGAGACCGAGGCGTGCAGCAATCGCCGCGCGACGCGCCAGCACCTCTTCGCGCTCACGGCCATGGATCATGCAGAACAGGTTGTACGGCCAGTCGGGCGGCACGCGACGGCGGCGATAGCACAGCGTCACGCCGTCCTCGACGGCGAGCTGCTGGCCCAGCGCCGACACCCGGTCGTCGGGCACATCCCACACGCACATCGCATTGGCCTCGAAGCCGAGCTCGTGATGACGCACGACGACCCCGAAGCGGCGGATCAGGCCTTCACCGATCCAGCGCGCGATCTGCGCCATGGTCTCGTCCTCGCCCAGCCCGGCCCTTTCGCCGAGTGCTGCAAACGGACGCGGGTCGAGCGGCAGGCCACGCTGCAGCGCTGCTCCGAGCACACGCTCGCCTTCGCTCAGGGTACGCGGCGGCACACTCGCCGGCACGCGGGCATGACACACCTTGCGCACCTCCGCCGCGCCCAGGTCGAAACCCAGGTCGATGTGGAATTCCTCTTCCAGCGGCAGGACCATCGCACGCAGCGCGGAGGCGGTTTGGATGCGCCCGACGGCCGCCTCCAGTTCCGCCGCGGATACCGCGGTGACGACGAACCACAGGTTCCAGGCGTGTTCACGTTCGTAGTTGTGATTGACGGCCGGCTCGCGGCTGACGATGTCGGCCACCTCCTCGAGGCGCGCGGGCGGCACCGCCAGCGCCACCAGTGCGCTGGCACCGATGCGGCGTGGCGCGAACACCGCGCCGATGCGGCTGGCCTTGCCCTGCGCAAGCAGGCGCCGGTAAGCGGCGATCACCGAATCCTCGTCCAGCCCGACAGCGCGGCCGATGCGCGCGAAGGGGCGCGACTCGATCGGAAAGTCGCGCTGCCAGCCATTCAGCAGTTCGAACTCCATCGGCGGGGTGAGCGGCGCATTCATGTCAGAACCCCGTGCGCGCAGCGCGTGTGGTGAAGAAGATGCCGCTCGGGCTGGCCGAATCGAAGCCGCCGATGGGCTGCTTGCTGGCCGTATCGAAAATCACCACGCGGTTGTCGTCGCGCGCCGACATCCACACCTCCTGCCCCTTGGAGAGGAACTCCATGTGCAGGATGCCGCGCCCCGGCTCCAGCGTATGCGTGACCTCGCCGCTCAGCGTGTCGATGACCTGGACCCGGCCGTTGTCGGGCATGGCGAAGTTCACCCACACCTCGCGTCCGTCGGGTCGCGCCATGACGAACACCGGCTGGCCGGCAACAGGAATGGTGCCGACCTGCTGCCAGCTGTCGGTATCCACCACCAGCACCTCGTGACGGCCGATGGCCGGCAGGTATGCACGTCCGCCCGCCACCGACCAGCCGCGCAGATGCGGCATCTTGTACACCGGCAGCGGTGCCTCGCCCTTGCCGTAACCGGCGAGGATCTTGCGGCTCTCGGTCGGCGAGCGCCACAGATCGACCAGCGCCAGCCCGTCCTCGCCGAACAGGCCGGCAATGTAGTGCCGACCATTGGGGGTGACCAGCGCGTCGTACGGCTGCTTGCCGCCGGGCAGGCGCTGCGTCACGGGGTTCTTGGGGTCGGACAGATCGGTGATGCGGATCTCGCCGGCCTCGAACAGCGCGTAGATGAAGCGCCTGCCCGACAGGTCGGCCAGTCCGACCACCTTCGAGCGCGTGCCGTCGTCAGCGGCGGCCGGCACGTCGGCAAGCAGTTCCAGCGTATCGGCGTCGAAGGCCTTGATACCGCCCGGATCGTAGTTCTGCACCACCACCATGCTGCCGTCGTGCGAGATCGAGCCGCCGATGGAATTGCCTGCCTGGATCACACGGCGATCGATGCGCTGCTCCAGCAGATCGACCTTGGTCAGCCCGCCGTCGCGGCCGAAGACATAGGCGAAGCGCCCGTCACGCGAGAACACCAGCGACGCGTGCGACAGATCGCCCAGCCCCGGCACACGGGCCAGCACGCTGCGACCGGAGGTCTCGACGATCTGCACGCTGCCGTCGGCGCGTTCGATGACCACGCCCAGATCGCCCGTGCCGCGCAATTCCGGCGTGGCCGAACAGGCGACGAGCGCCATCGCGACGAACGGCATCACCCAGCGGGTGATGCGGAAGGACAGATTGCACAGGGGCATGATGACTCCGATCTTCAACGGGATGACGCGGCAGGCAGGCCGCGGTCGGGGGGGAAGCCTTCGAGCAGGCGGTCGACGATCCACTCGGCCTCGCTCTCGCTGACCATACCGCGGAACGGTGGCATCGGCGTGCCCGGACGGCCGCCGACGATGGTCGCCACCAGCCCCTCGCGCGGACGCTCGGCCAACGCCTCCGGCGTCAGTGCCGGGCCGAGGCCACCGCGGAACAGCAGGCCGTGACAGGAGCCGCAGTCCTGGCGCACCAGATGCACCAGTTCTCGCTCGCGCTCAGGCGAAGGGGCGGCCGGCGCGGCATGCGAGGACAGCAGCGCGAAGCCGAGCAACACGAACACGTGGATGGCGGTAGGGGGGACTTTCATCGCGGCAGCTCCATTGCAGTGTGCCTGGACGAAGCTTGCGCCGGCAAGGCTGACGCGGCCTTGACAGCCATCAAACCGGGCGGCAGCTGCAAGCGCAAACGGGCGGCTCGTGGCCGCCCGTTCGTCACCTCAGGACTCGGTCAATAGACGTCGTGCTGCGTGTTGTGGAGGTTGAACTTGCCGGTCGGGGTGACCAGACGCTTGTCCTTGATCACGTGCTTCAGCTTGCGGGTCTTGTCATCAACGATGACGATGGCCGACTGCTGATCCGCCGCAGACCAGATCGAGAACCACACCTCGTCGCCTGCCTGGTTGTACTCCGGCTGCAGCACGCGCTTGGCACCGTCCGAGACACCCGCCCATTCGGCGATCGGCAGCACCTCGTAACCCTTGTCGAGGTTGTCGATGTCGAACACGGCGATCGTCTGGCTGACCTTCGGATCGGGGTGCAGCGTGGTATCAACCCACAGGTTGCGCGACTTCGGATGGGTCTTCAGGAACAGCGATCCGCCACCCTGGCCTTTCAGCGACTCGACCATCTTCCACGCATACTGCGGATGCTTCTCGGGGTCGGTACCGATCAGCGCCACGGTCTCGTCACCGAGGTGACCCGTCGCCCACACCGGACCGTACTTCGGATGCACGAAGTTGGCACCGCGACCCGGGTGCGGGATCTTGCCCACGTCGATCAGGCCGGCCAGCTTCTTCTCCTTGACGTCGACCGCAGCGATCTTGTTGGACTGGTTGGCGGCCACCATGAAGTAGCGCTTGGAGCTGTCCCAGCCACCGTCATGCAGGTACTGCGCAGCCTCGATCTCGATGGTCTTCAGCGCGTTGATGTCGGTGTAATCGACCAGCAGGATCTTGCCGGTTTCCTTCACGTTCACCACGAAGGTCGGGTCGTCGTGCGAGGCCACGATGGAGGCCACGCGCGGCTCGGGATGGTATTCCTGCGTGCCCACCGTCATGCCGCGGGTACCGACGATCTTCAGCGGCTCGAGCGTATCGCCATCCATGATGGTGTATTGCGGCGGCCAGTAGGCACCCGCAATGGCGTACTTGTCCTCGAAGCCCTTGGCCTTGGAGGTCTCGACCGAACGCGCCTCGTGACCGATACGCACTTCGGCGACGTTGTCCGGCTTCTCCATCCACAGGTCGATCATGTTGATCTTGCCGTCACGGCCGATCACCAGCAGATAGCGCCCGGAGGCCGAGGTACGCGAGATATGCACCGCATAGCCGGTCTTGACGATGTTGATGATTTCCTTGGTATCACCGTCGATCAGTGCAATCTCGCCGGAGTCACGCAAGGTGGTCGAGAAGATGTTCTCGATGTTGTAGTCGTTCATCTTCTTCGTCGGACGCTTCTCCGGCGGAACGATGACCTTCCACGTTTCCTTCATGTCCGCCATGCCGAATTCCGGCGGTTGCGGAGGCGTCTGCTGGATGTAGCGCGCCATCAGGTCGATGTCCTCGGCGTTCAGCTCACCCGAGGTACCCCAGTTCGGGATGCCGGCCGGCGAACCGTTCTCGATGAACACCTTCAGGTACTGCGTGCCAC
>JBFHJY010000111.1:0-7102 GCA_041595655.1 Azoarcus sp. | reverse complement strand
ATTACGGTCATATCCTGACCGTGGAGGACCCGATCGAGTTCGTGCACACCTCCAAGCGCTGCCTGATCAACCAGCGCGAAGTGCATCGCGACACGCTGTCCTTCAACAACGCCCTGCGTTCTGCGCTGCGGGAAGACCCGGACGTGATCCTGGTCGGCGAGATGCGTGACCTCGAGACCATCCGCCTGGCGCTGACCGGCGCCGAAACGGGCCACCTCGTGTTCGGCACGCTGCACACCTCGTCCGCGGCCAAGACCATCGACCGCATCATCGACGTCTTCCCCGCCGACGAGAAGGAGATGGTCCGCGCCATGCTCTCCGAGTCCCTGCGCGCGGTGATCTCCCAGACCCTGCTGAAAACCAAGGACGGCACGGGCCGCGTGGCGGCGCACGAGATCATGCTCGGCACCCCCGCCATCCGCAACCTGATCCGCGAGAACAAGGTCGCACAGATGTACTCGTCCATTCAGACGGGACAGCAGATCGGCATGCAGACGCTCGACCAGTGCCTGCAGGATCTGGTCCGCCGCAACATCGTGTCGATCACGGAGGCGCGCATGCGCGCCCAGAACAAGGACGCCTTCAACGGCTGAGGGCACAGCGCCCCCGCAGCGAGACGGAGCTCAGATGGAACGCGACCAGGCACTCAAATTCATGCACGACCTGCTGCGCCTGATGGTGCAGAAGAACGGTTCGGACCTGTTCATCACGGCGGGCTTCCCGCCCGCGATCAAGATCGACGGCAAGATCATCCCGCAGTCGAACCAGGTCCTGACGCCACAGCACACGGCGGAACTGGCGCGCGCGATCATGAACGACCGCCAGGCCGCCGAGTTCGAGGCAACCAAGGACTGCAACTTTGCGGTTGCCCCACCGGACATCGGCCGCTTCCGCGCCAACGCCTACATCCAGCAGAGCCGCGTCGGCCTGGTGCTGCGCACGATCTCGCAGACCATTCCAAGCTTCGAGGAGCTGGGCCTGCCCGCCATCCTCAAGGAAATCGCGATGACCAAGCGCGGCCTGGTGATCTTCGTCGGCGGCACCGGTACCGGCAAGACGACCTCGCTCGCCTCGATGGTGGATTTCCGCAACGAGCATTCCTACGGCCACATCATCACGGTCGAGGACCCGATCGAATTCGTGCATCAGCACCGCAACTGCATCGTCACCCAGCGCGAGATCGGCATCGACACCGAGAACTGGGAAATCGCGCTGAAGAACACCCTGCGTCAGGCCCCCGACGTCATCCTGATGGGCGAGATCCGTGACCGCGAGACCATGGACTACGCCATTGCCTTCGCCGAAACCGGCCATCTGTGCCTGGCAACCCTGCACGCCAACAGCACCAACCAGGCACTCGATCGCATCATCAACTTCTTCCCGGAGGATCGTCGGCAGCAGCTGCTGATGGACCTGTCGCTGAACCTGCGTGCCCTGATCTCGCAACGCCTGCTGCCGCTGAAGGGCCGCAAGGGCCGGGTGCCGGCGGTCGAGGTCATGCTCGCCTCGCCGCTGATCGCCGACCTGATCTTCAAGGGCGACGTCCCCGGCATCAAGGACGTGATGAAGCGCTCCCGCGAGCTGGGCATGCAGACCTTCGACCAGAGCCTGTTCGACCTCTACGAGGAAGATCTCATCTCTTACGAAGACGCGCTGCGCAACGCCGACTCGATCAACGACCTGCGCCTGCAGATCAAGCTGCACAGCCGCCACGGCGAGAAGGACTTCCTCGCCGGCACGCAGAATCTGGATATCGTCTGATCGCCCGAGCGCCGCAACCGGCGCGCCGGGGGATGAGCGGCGGGCAGGTGTATGGACGAAACCGCCCGCAGCAGC
The DNA here is from genome assembly GCA_041595655.1 of Azoarcus sp. GTDB lineage: Bacteria > Pseudomonadota > Gammaproteobacteria > Burkholderiales > Rhodocyclaceae > Pseudazoarcus. The sequence goes on along the minus strand of JBFHJY010000111.1, from coordinate 5,266 downwards.
AGCTGGCCTACTCGCCGCCTTCGACGGCCTGCACTTTGCGCCCGCTGCCCGCGAACATCCGGTACTCGAACAGCCGGCATTCCAGCGCGCCGTTGAACAGCGGCGTGCGGCGACTGGCCTTCAGCCCCATGCCTTTCGGCAAGGCCGGATCCGCGCTCAGGAAATGGCAGCGCCAGCCGGCCCAGTGCGCCTTCAAGGCGTCACCCAGCTCCGGATAGAACTCCGCCAGCTCGCTCTCCTCGCCGATACGCACGCCATACGGCGGGTTGGACACCATCACGCCGCTCTCGGCCGGTGGATCAAGCTCCAGGATGTCTGCGCGCATCAGTCGAACGCAGTCCTTCAGCCCGGCGGCCTCCAGATTGATGCCGGCACGACGCGCCTGCTCGGCCACCAGATCGGAGCCGTAGATCGCCAGCTCACGCGGCGGCTTGCGCCGCGCCTCGGCGGCCTCACGCAGGGTAGCCCAGCCGGCGCGGTCGAAGTTCTTCAGTTTCTCGAAACCGAAACGTCGTCCCAGACCCGGCGCCACATCCAGCGCGATCTGGGCCGCCTCGATGAGGAAGGTCCCGCTGCCGCACATCGGATCTACCAGCGCCTCATCAGGGGTCCAGCCGGTCAGGCGCAGAATGCCGGCGGCAAGATTCTCCTTCAGCGGAGCCTCGACCGCCGCACGCTTGAAGCCGCGCTTGTAGAGGGGCTCGCCCGAGGTATCGAGGTACAGCGTAAGCGCATCCCTGGTGAGGAAGGCGTGCACGCGCACGTCGGGGTTGGCGGTATCGACGCTGGGTCGCTTGCCGGTGATGCTGCGGAAGTGGTCGCACACCGCATCCTTGATGCGCAGGGTGACGAACTCGAGACTCTTGAGTGGGCAGCGCTGGGCAGTGACGTACACACGGATGGTCTCGTCCGCAGTGAACCAGCGCGCCCAGGTCGGCGCGTAGGCGATGCGATAGATGTCCTCCTCGCTGCGGTAACGACCTTCGGCAATCCGCCACAGCACACGCGTGGCGATACGCGACTCGAGGTTGGCGCGGTAGCAGGTCAGCCAGTCGCCCTTGAAGCCGACCCCGCCGTGCACGGGTTCGACCGATTGCGCGCCAAGCGCGACGAGTTCTTCGGTCAGCGCGGCTTCGAGGCCACGCGGACAAGGGGAAAAAAAGGATTCGGCCATCAGGCCCTCCGGATCAGAACGGCTTGAGCACCGTCAGGAATACGACTGCGAACAGGACCAGCACGGGCACCTCGTTGAACCAGCGGTACCACACGTGACTGCGCGTGTTGCGCCCGGCGACGAAATCGCGCAACAGCTTGCCGCAGTAAAGGTGATAGGCGACCAGGAACAGCACCAGCGTCAGCTTGACGTGCAGCCAGCCACCCGAAAAACCGTAGCCCAGCCAGAGCCACAGACCGAACACCAGCGCCAGGACAGCGAGCGGGGTCATGAAGCGATAGAGCTTGCGCTCCATCAGCTCCAGTCGCTCACGCGTGACGCGATCGTCAGCCATGGCGTGGTTGACGAACAGGCGCGGCAGATAGAACAGGCCGGCAAACCAGGAAACGACCATGATGATGTGCAGCGACTTGATGATCAGCAAGCGGGATTTCCTCCGTCAGCGGCAGCTGCGGCCAGACCGTCCGCAACCGTCGGATAAATCAGTTTCAGGCGCAACTCGCACAGCACCCGCGAGCCGTCGATGCGGCGTGACTCGGACATGAAGGACAGCGCCATCGGTGACAGCTGCCGGGCCAGTTCGGTGCGCGGCAGGCGAGACGGTAGCGGCAGGCCGAACGTCCGGGCAACCAGTTCGAAATACTCGCCCATGCGCATGTCCGAGGCATCGACGGCATTGTAAACACGCGCCGGGCGACTCCGGAACAAGGCCAGGCAGGCCATGCGCGCAAGATCCTCGGCATGGACGTGATTGGTGAACACGTCATCTTCGGATGTCAGCACCGGATCACCCCGTCGCAGTCGCTCGAGCGGCAGCCGGTCAGCCGCATAGATACCGGGCGCGCGCAGGATCGCCACCTTCACCGCATTGCGCTCACCGAACTCGCGCAGGCGGCGCTCGGCATCCACCCTTCGGCGCGCCCGCGCGGTGGTCGCCCGGCAGGGTCGTGTCTCGTCGATGCGCGCCCCCGCACAGTCGCCGTAAACCCCTGTCGTACTTATGTATATCAGACGCTGTGGTAGACTCCGGCCGCCCGCCAGCGCCGCAAGCAGACGCGCGGTTCGCGGATCGCCCGCCCCGGCGGCGGGAGGCGGCGCGAAATGCAGCACCGCGTCGGCAATGCCGGCCAGCCGCGCAAGACTGGACCGATCATCGAGGTCGCCCAGCACCGGCACCGCGCCGAGCCGGCGCAAGCGCTCGCGGTCTTCGGGCCGACGCGTCAGCGCGAACACCCGAAAGCGTCGCGCCAGCCACGGGATCGCGCGTCCGGCGACATCGCCGACGCCGACGATCAGGATTCTTTTCATCGCAGGATTATCCCACGTCCGATGCCGTTCAAGATCTCACTCCAGCCCGGCGGCCAGCAGTTTTCCGCCGAAACAGACCAGAGCATTCTCGAAGCCGCGCTGGCCGCCGGCTTCGTCGTCCCCTATGGCTGCCGTGACGGTGCCTGCGGTGCATGCAAGGCGCGCATCGAAACCGGCGAAATCGATCAGGGCATCATCTCCGCCGGCGCACTGAGCGCAGCCGAACGTGCCGAGGGCATGGCGCTGCTGTGCAAGGCGCACGCCCTGAGCGATCTGAGCATCACGGTGCGCAGCCTGTCGCGTGCAGGCGACCTGCCGATCAAGAAACTGCCGTGCCGGGTACAGTCGCTGGAGTTTCCGGCTCCCGACGTTGGGGTGCTGAAGGTCAAGCTGCCGGCCTCCGAGCCCTTCCGCTTCCGCGCCGGACAATACATCGACTTCCTGCTCGACGGCGGACGCCGGCGCAGCTTCTCGATCGCCAATGCGCCTGGCGACGGCGAGCACCTCGAACTGCACATCCGTCGCATCGACGGCGGCAGCTTCACCGGCCACGTGTTCACGACGATGAAGCTGCGTGACATCCTGCGCTTCGAGGGGCCGCTGGGCAGCTTCGCGCTCGGCGAGGGCAACGCGCCAGTGGTGCTGATCGCCGGCGGCACCGGCTTCGCACCAATCAAGAGCATGGTCGAGGACCTCATCGCCAGCGGGGGGCAACGCTCGCTCACGCTGTATTGGGGCGCGCGCAGCCGCGCCGGACTGTACATGGATGAAGTCGCCCGCGACTGGGAACAGACCCTGCCCGGCTTCCGCTACGTCCCGGTGCTGTCAGGCGCCGGCACCGCGGACGACTGGGCCGGACGCACCGGCCTCGTGCATCACGCCGTGATGGTCGATCTGCCCGACCTGTCGGGCCACGAGGTCTATGCCTGCGGAGCGCCGGCGATGATCGACGCCGCACGCGCTGACCTGGTCGCCCGTTGCGGTCTCCCGCCAAACGCCTTCTTCGCCGACGCATTCACCTTCGCCACCACCTGAACGACACGACTGCCGCAGACCGGCAGCCGTGTCACTGACGGCAACGAGCAACAAAAAAGCCGGCAGAGCCGGCTTTTTTGTTGCTACGCGAGAGAGATCACTTGTTGCTGAGAACCCACTCGGCCAGCTTGGTGGCCTCGTCTTCGCTGACGGCGTTCGGCGGCATCGGGACCGGGCCCCAGACGCCGGAGCTGCCGTTCTTGATTTTTCCGGCCAGCATCGCGACGGCGTCGCCGTTGTCAGCGTACTTGGCAGCGACATCCTTGTAGGCCGGGCCGACCAGCTTCTTGTCGACGGAGTGACAGGCCATGCAGTTCTTGGCCTTGGCCAGCGCTTCGTCGGCAAACGCCGGAGCGGCAACAAGGAGACTGGCTGCGGCAACGATGGACAGGAGTGCCTTCATGTTTCCCTCTCTTGCTTCTGTGATTGAAAAAGAATCCTTGCAGATTGGACGCATAGTAACCAACTAATGGCACTTTGCCTAGCCGGGAAAACCCTTTGATTCCAGTACTTTTGTAAGGGTTTCTGTATCACTGATCGGCGGCAGGCACTGCCTGCCCCGACACACCCGGGCAACCGCCCCGGGTCCGGCCTCGCCACGCACCAGCGCCGGCGCCAGTTCATCCGTGCGACCACTGACCACCAGCCCGATGAAGTGCGGCAGATGTCTGGTACTGACACACTCCTGCAGCGGCCGCAGCGCATCGCCCGGACCATTGATCACGACGATGCCGGGGGGCTCGATCTGTTCCTGCAGCGCCAGGGCCAGACTCGCACAGCCGAGCGGATTCCGCACGAGCAGAGGCCACGCGGCAAGCACGGCCCGTTCGGCGGCGTCCAGATAACGCCTTTCGCCAGTGAGATGACCAAGCCGCGCGAGCATGCGCGCCGCCACACCGTTTCCCGAGGCCGTGGCATTGTCGTGCAGCGGCTTGGGGCGGGCGATCAGCGCCTCATGGTCATGGCGCGTCAGGAAGAAACCACCGTGCTCGCGGTCCTCGAAGTCATCGAGCAAGGCATCTGCCAACTCTTCCGCAAAGGCCAGCACCTCTGCATCGAATTCGCATTGCAGCAGTTCCAGCGCGGCATCGAGGAGGCAGGCGTGATCATCGAGATAGGCGTTCAGCCGCCCCGGCCCGCCGTCGCTGGTCGCGTGCAGGCGGCCGTTGTGCCACAAGCGGGTACGCACGAAAGCGAACGCGCGCCGTGCCGAAGACAGCCAGTCATCACGGCCCAGCAGGCGCGACGCATGCGCCATGCCGGCAATCATCATGCCGTTCCAGCCAGCCAGCCGTTTGCTGTCGCAACCCGGACGGACGCGCTGCTCACGCGCCGCGAACAACGATTGACGACCGGCTTCCAGCAGCGCATCAAGCGCGACTACATCCAGACCCAGTTTCATGGCCGTGCGCTCGGCAGGCTCCGTTACCAGAAGATGCCAGGCGCCGTCGAAGTTGGCGCGCTCGCGCAGACCGTAATGGCGCTCGAACGCCTTCCACGCCGCAGCGGGCACGAGGGTCTGCACGGCCTTGCGATCCCACGCATAGAAACGCCCTTCCCGCCCTTCGGAGTCGGCATCCAGTGCCGCGTAATAACCACCGTCCTCGCCCTGCATCTCACGCATCACCCACTGCGCCGTGCCTTCGGCCGCAGTTCGAAGACAGGCCTCGCCGCTGAGACGGAAGGCGTCCGCATACAGGCGCAGCAGCGCGGCGTTGTCGCAGAGCATCTTCTCGAAATGCGGGATGT
>JBFHJY010000110.1:0-7120 GCA_041595655.1 Azoarcus sp. | reverse complement strand
GCTCGGCCAGCCGGTCGGCGGCCGGCCGCATCATTGCGCAGTGGAACGGAGCACTGACCGGCAACGGCACGGCACGCTTGGCACCACGCTCCTTGGCCAGCGCCATGGCACGCTCGACCGCTGCAGTGGCACCGGCAATCACGATCTGACCCGGCGCGTTGAGGTTGGCAGCGGACACCACCTGCCCCTGCGCAGCCTCGGCACAGACCTCGTCAACGATCGCCGGATCAAGACCGAGCAGTGCGGCCATCGCACCCTCACCGGCCGGAACGGCTTCCTGCATGGCCTGCGCGCGGAAACGGACCAAGGGCACGGCCTCGGCAAACGACAAGGCGCCAGCTGCAACCAGTGCGGAATACTCACCCAGACTGTGGCCAGCCACCACCGAAGGCTGCGGCCCGCCCGCGGCCAGCCAGGCGCGGTATACCGCCACACCGGCGGTCAGCATCAGCGGCTGGGTATTGACGGTCAGCGACAGACGCTCGGCCGGACCTTGTTCGACCATCGCCCACAGGTCCTCGCCCAGCGCGGCGGAGGCTTCGGCGAAGGTATCGCGGATCACGGCAACGTCGCCGTAGGCGGCCATCATGCCGACCGACTGCGAGCCCTGCCCCGGGAAAACGAGTGCTACGGACATTCTTGAAACCCTCTTCAGAAGCGGAACAGCACCGCACCCCAGGTGAAGCCGCCACCAACACCTTCAAGCAACACGCGCTGGCCGCGACGGATGCGACCGTCGCGAACCGCGACGTCGAGCGCCAGGGGAATCGAGGCCGCCGAAGTATTGCCGTGCTGGTCCACCGTGACGACGACGTTGTCCATGGTCAGCTTCAGCCGCCTGGCGGTGGCCTGCATGATGCGGATGTTGGCCTGGTGCGGGATCAGCCAGTCAATATCGCCGAGGTGCAGGTCCGCCGCGTCGATGACTTCCTGCGCGACGTCCCCGAGCACCTTGACTGCAAGCTTGAAGACGGCCTGACCGTCCATGCGCAGGAAAGGGTCGCCAATCACGCCACCAGCGGCCACGGTACCCGGTGCGCACAGAATCGGAGAATGACTGCCATCGGCGTGCAAGGCGGTGGCGAGCACTCCGGGCTCGTCCGAGGCTTCCAGCACGATCGCGCCGGCACCGTCGCCGAACAGGACGCAGGTACCGCGATCCTTCCAGTCAATGATGCGTGAGAACACTTCGGCGCCAACCACCAGCGCACGGCGATTGCTGCCGGAGCGGATGAACTTGTCGGCAATCGTCATGCCGTACACGAATCCGCTGCACACTGCCTGAACGTCGAACGCGGCACAGCCGTTATCGATGCCGAGCTTGGCCTGCAGCAACGCGGCCGTACTCGGGAAGATGCAGTCGGGCGTGGAAGTGGCGACGATCACCAGGTCAATGTCGTTGGGCTCAAGACCGGCGGCATCCAGCGCACGACGGCTCGCCTCGGCAGCCAGTTCGCTGGTGACCACGCCCTTTTCGGCCAGATGACGCGCGCGGATTCCGGTGCGCTCGACGATCCACTCGTCCGAGGTTTCGATGCCCCGCTCGACCAGATCCTGGTTGGTGACCGGCTCGCCCGGCACGAAACTGCCCGTTCCGGCAATGCGCGCAAAAGTCATACCTGGTTTACTCCCTCGACTGCGGCCATGCGGTCGCTGATCCGTTCGATGAGGCGATTCGATGCCGCCTCCGCTGCCCTGAAGATCGCCTGTTCGTAAGCGAAGGCATCCGCCGAGCCGTGGCTCTTGACCACCACCCCGCGCAGCCCGAGCAGCACGGCGCCATTGTAGACACGATGATCGACACGGCGCTTGAAGCGCTTGAGCACAGGCAGGGCGACCAGCGCAGCCAGCTTCGACAGCGGACCGCGGCCAAACTCCTCGCGCAGGAAGCTCGCCATCATCTGCGCGAGCCCCTCGGAGGCCTTGAGCGCGACGTTGCCGACGAAGCCGTCGCACACCACGACGTCACTCTTGCCCTTGTAGATGTCGTCGCCCTCGACATTGCCGATGAAGTTCAGACCACTGTCACGCAGCAACTCGCCGGCCCGCTTGACGATCTCGTTACCCTTGATGATCTCCTCACCGATGTTGAGCAGCCCGACACGCGGCCGTTCGATGTGCTCAACCGCTGCCACCAGAGAGGCTCCCATCACACCGAACTGCTGCAGATGCTCGGCCGAGCAGTCGACGTTCGCGCCCAGGTCAAGCACGTAGCATTTGCCGCTCATGGTCGGGAGTGCCGTGGCAATGGCCGGACGATCAATGGTCGGGAGGGTCTTGAGGACGAAGCGGGAGATCGCCATTAACGCGCCGGTATTGCCGGCGGAGACGGCTGCATCGGCACGGCCGGATTTCACCAGCTCGATGGCGACGCGCATCGACGAGTCCTTCTTGTTCTTCATGGCGCTGACCGGCGACTCGTCCATGCCGACGACCTCGGTAGCCACCTGCGTGGCGAGTCGATCGGCGAACTCGTCACCGAGTTCGGCCGCGGCCGCATCAAGGGCCTCGGGCAGGCCGACGAGGACGGCTTTCGCGTCGGGGTGGCTGCGCAGGAAGGCGCGCGTAGCCGGCACCGTGACGACCGGACCGTGGTCGCCACCCATGCAGTCTATTGCAACGGTGACATCCATGCGTCTGTCTCGGATCTTGCGAAAGTGGACAAGAAAACGGCGCAGTCGCGCGATGCGCTGCGCCGTCCGGTGCGGGCCAGCTTATTCGCCCTTGGTCTTCACGACCTTGCGGCCGCGGTAGAAACCGTTCGGGCTGATGTGGTGACGCAGATGCACTTCACCGGTGGTCGGCTCGACCGCCAGCGAAGGCGCGGTCAGCGCATCATGGGCGCGGTGCATACCACGCTTGGAGGGGGATTTCTTGTTCTGCTGGACGGCCATGGAACTGACTCCTGATAACTTGCTGTGCGTTTATTGCAGCTTGCCCGAACCCCGCAGTGAAGCGAGGGCATCGAACGGCGATTTTTTTTCATTCCCGCCCTGGGGGCGTGGAGGCTCGCAACTTTCATGCACCGGGGCGAGCGGAAGCGCGAGCAGCATTTCTTCCTCGAGCAGCTCGATCACATCCAGATCATGCTGCGCCTCGATGGTGTCGTATTCGTCGTTCTCGAGATCGTCGTCACCGATCGGCGTCCCCGGCCTCACCAGCCGCAGCACCGAAACATGTTCGAACACGGTTTCCAGCCCCGAGAGGCAGCGCTGGCACCGCAACACGGGATTCGCCTTCAACTCCAGGCGCAGAAACGGCTTTCCACCCGCATCGCGAATTCCGGACAACTCCCACTCGACTTCTCCGGCCGGATCGACCAGCACATCGGCAAGGCGAGCCAGAGCGGAGAGCGGCACCCGCCCATTCTGAGTGCGCTCGTCGAGCGCAAAGCGGATGGGGTCGGCAAGGACGCAACGTCGCGACATAAGCGGCGAATGATACCATTTCGCCCTCCACTGTCAAAGAGCATTTCACGCCCGATGAGACTCGTCCTCGCCTCGACCTCCGCATACCGCCGAATGCTGCTGGAACGGCTGCACATCCCGTTCGAGACGGCCAGGCCCGAAGTTGACGAAACCCCGCTGCCGGGCGAAAGCCCCGAAACCACGGCCAACCGCCTCGCACTGGAGAAGGCACTGGCCGTAGCAACAAGGTTCGACGACGCACTGGTGATCGGCAGTGACCAGGTCGCTCACATCGGCGCCGAAGTCTTCGGCAAGCCCGGCACCATCGAACGCGCCCATGCACAACTTCGCCGCATGAGCGGCAAGACCGTGATCTTCCACACCGCACTGGCCGTGGTTAACACACGCTCAGGCACTCAAGCGGTCAGCAGCGTACCGACCGAAGTTCGCTTCCGTACCCTGAGCGCCCCGGAGATCGTGCGCTACGTCGAAAAGGAAATGCCGCTCGATTGCGCCGGCAGCGCAAAATCGGAAGGACTGGGCATCACGCTGCTCGACGCACTCTCGGGCAACGACCCGACCGCCCTCGTCGGCCTGCCCCTGATCGAGTTGTCACGCATGCTGCGTGACCAGGGCCTGCAACTTCCCTGAGGTCGACATTCAGGCGTTGGCGCACAACCATTCTGCCAGCGCCGCCGTCGAACCCAGCACTTCCCGCGGCCCGGCCTCCACCAGCACGTCGCGAGGATGCGCCCCGAAATCCACCGCGACCGCATCGACGCCGGCATTACGCGCCATCAGCAGGTCGTGCGTGGTGTCGCCGATCATCAGCGTTCGCTCGGGCAGCACCCCGCACTCGACCATGACTTCCTCGAGCATCTGCGGGTGCGGCTTCGAGAAACATTCGTCCGCGCAGCGCGTGGCATGGAAAAACCGGCCGAGTCCGCTGTGCAGCAAGGCCCGCTGCAGCCCCTTGCGGCTCTTGCCGGTTGCCACGCCGAGTGCGCGACCCGAACCGGCCAGCATTTCGACCAGCTCGAAGGTCCCGGGAAACAACTCCAGCTGCGCATCGGCAGACAGGTAATGATGTCGATAGCGCTCGACCATGTCCGGCCAGGCAGAGGGATCGAGCTCCGGCACCGCATACGACAACGCTTCCTGCAGCCCCAGGCCGATGACGTGGCGCGCCCGCGCCTCGGGCGGTTCAGGCAAGCCCAGATCCCGCGCCGAAGCCTGGATCGCCCGCACGATGGCACCGGCCGAGTCCATCAAGGTGCCATCCCAGTCAAACACGATGAGCTCGTAGCGATGTTTCATCACGCCTCCGGCGTCAGTCGGGCAAGGAAGTCCCGCAGCTCCGCGGGCAACGGCGCCTCCAGCTCGAGCATCTCGCCGCTGAGCGGATGCGCGAAGCGCAGACGCGCGGCGTGCAGGAACATGCGCTTGAGCCCCTCGGCCTCCAGCGACTTGTTCAGCGCGAAGTCGCCATATTTGTCGTCGCCCGCGAGCGGGAAGCCCAGATGAGTCAGATGCACGCGGATCTGATGGGTGCGACCGGTCTTCAGCTCCACCTCGAGCAGGCTGAAGCGGCCATAGCCCCTGACCAGCCGTACGATCGAATGCGAGGGCTTGCCCTCCTCCGACACGCGCACCCGACGCTCACCATCCGCGGCCAGATACTTGAACAGCGGCAGCTTGACGTGCTGCAGGCGGTTTTTCCATTGCCCGGCCACCAGCGTCAGATAGTGCTTCTCGATGCTGCCCGCGCGCTGCATGTCATGCAGCGCCTTGAGCGCCGAGCGCTTCTTAGCGATGATCAGCAGACCGGAGGTCTCGCGATCGAGCCGGTGCGCAAGCTCGAGCATGCGCGCATCCGGGCGCTGAGCGCGCAACTGCTCGATTACGCCATAACTGACGCCGCTGCCGCCATGAACGGCCTTGCCGGCAGGCTTGTTGATGACCACGATGGCCTCGTCCTCGTACACCACCGGCAGCGCCGCACCGGCCGGCACCGGGGCGGTGTAGTCGCGCTGCGCGATACGAACCGGCGGAATGCGTACCTCGTCGCCGTCGGCCAGCCGGTAGGTCGGCCCGACGCGGCCGCCGTTGACGCGCACCTCACCGCTGCGCAGGATGCGATAGACGTGACTCTTCGGCACCCCCTTGCACACCCTGAGGAGGTAGTTGTCGATGCGCTGCCCGGCATCCCCTTCGTCGATGTGCACTCGCTGCACCGCCGGTGTTGCGCCCTGGGTCATTCCTGCCTCCGTCTTCGACGCACGCACGCCATCCCGCGCAGCTTTGAGCCCGCCACGTCCATAAGAATTTTGCCTTGCGGCTTGCTCATGAAATATACTCTGCGCTGGTTTTGCCGGTAATGACCGGATTCTCCTGCACCCGAAGGTGCCGGAGCAGATCCGGGAGAGAGCCCAGCAGAGTGCTCCCGACAGACCACAAGGCTTGCCTCGCGCGGCAAAAAGTGCCGATGGTAACCCAGACGACAAACCTCGATCCACAGGATCGAGACCTTGGACCCACAAGCGTTAAGCACATGCAGGATCAAGAGTTCCGGCCAACGCGCGGGAACTCCGGAAAACGACCAGCCCGACCCATCAACGCCACAGAATCCCGGATGAAAGCAGTCTCAACAATCTGCTCCTGAACCCGTAAGCGCGATGGTGCGCGCCGTTCGTCCTGCCCGTGTGACAGCGCGGGAGTACGAAATACATGAAGCGCATGCTTTTCAATGCGACGCAAGCCGAGGAACTCCGCGTCGCGATCGTCGATGGTCAGAAACTGATCGACCTCGACATCGAATCGGCATCGAAGGAAGAACGCAAGAGCAACATCTACAAGGCGGTCATCACCCGCATTGAACCGAGCCTGGAAGCGGCCTTCGTCGACTACGGCTCGGAACGCCACGGTTTTCTGCCGTTCAAGGAAATCTCGCGCAGCTACTTCTCCGGCAACGGTGAAGGCGGCAAGGCGCGGATCCAGGACGTGCTTTCGGTCGGCCAGGAACTCATCGTCCAGGTCGAGAAGGACGAACGCGGCAACAAGGGCGCGGCGCTCACCACCTACATCTCGCTGGCCGGCCGCTACCTGGTCCTGATGCCGAACAACCCCCGCGGCGGCGGCGTTTCGCGTCGCGTCGAGGGTGACGAGCGCGCAGAGCTGCGCGAGATCATGGATCAGCTCGAAGCCCCCGCCGGCATGAGCCTGATCGCGCGTACTGCAGCGATCGGCCGTTCCGCCGAAGAACTGCAGTGGGACCTGAATTACCTGCTGCAGTTGTGGCAGGCCATCGACGGTGCAGCCAGCTCGCAGAGCGGTGCCTTCCTGATCTACCAGGAAGGCAGTCTGGTGATCCGCGCGATTCGTGACTACTTCCAGCCCGAGATCGGCGAACTGCTGATCGACACTGACGACGTATACGAGCAGGCCCGCCAGTTCATGGCGCACGTCATGCCGGACAACGTCGGCAAGGTGAAGCGCTACAGCGACGACGTGCCGCTGTTCTCGCGCTTCCAGATCGAACACCAGATCGAATCCGCGTACGCCCGCCAGGTCACCCTGCCGAGCGGCGGCGCGCTGGTCATCGACCACACCGAAGCGCTGGTGTCGGTCGACGTGAACTCCGGACGCGCCACCAAGGGTGCGGACATCGAGGAAACGGCACTGCGTACCAACCTCGAAGCCGCCGACGAGATCGC
>JBFHJY010000109.1:0-7208 GCA_041595655.1 Azoarcus sp. | reverse complement strand
CGCGAGCAGCAGCGAGCGGTTGGAAATGCTCTTTGAGCCCGGCAAACGCACGGTGCCGCGCGCGCCGAGCAGCGGTGGCAGGTCGAGGAACTCCATCGTCACTCCGGGGTGTTCGGGTCGGCGCGGTGGCCGTTCGCCCAGGCATTGCGGGCGTCGCGCGCGGCGGCGAAATGCTGTTCCAGCCGCTCGCCGTCGGCCGACAGCAACAGCGCGCGCAGATAGGCCAGCTCGGCCAGATACTGGTCCAGTTCCGCCAGTAGCGGCTGACGGTTGGCGATGCAGATGTCGCGCCACATCTCCGGGCTGCTGCCGGCGATGCGGGTGAAGTCGCGGAAACCGCTGGCCGCGAAGTGGAACAGCTGCTCGGCGTTGGCGCGTTCGGCCAGGTCATGCACCAGCCCGAAGGCCAGCAGGTGCGGCAGATGGCTCACCGCCGCGAAGATGCGGTCGTGGTCGTGCGGCGGGATTTCATGCACCAACGCACCGCAGGCCTCCCACACTTCGCGCACGCGCAGCACGGCGGCAGGCTCGTTCTCGGGCAACGGCGTGACGACGACCTTCTTGCCCTGATAGAGGGAATCGAAGGCCGCCTCGACACCGCTCTTTTCGGCCCCGGCAATCGGATGCGCGGGCACCACATTGCCCAGCCGTTCACCCAGGTTACGGTAGATGGCTTCGATGACGTCGCGCTTGGTGCTGCCTGCATCGGTCACGACGGTGTCGCTGGCCAGATGCGGCGCCATCGCGCCCATCAAGGCGTCCATCTGGCCCACCGGCGCCGCCAACAGCACGAAGTCCGCGCCATCGAGCGCATCAGCCCAGTCGGTGGCGATATCGTCGATCACCCCCAGTTCGATCGCACGCTCCAACGGCGCACGGCTGCGGCCGATGCCGACCACGCGCCTGACCATACCGGCCTTGCGCAGCGCCATCGCGAACGAACCGCCGATCAGGCCGACGCCGCAGATCACCAGCTTGTTGATGGGCACCATCAGCCTGCGCTCCGCGTTTCAGCCAACGCCACGCGCAGCGCCTTCAGGCAAAGTGCATTCTCTTCGGGCAGCCCGATCGAAATACGCAACCACTCCGGCATGCCGTAGCCAGCGATCGGGCGCACGATCACACCCTGGCGCAGCAAGGCGCGGTTGACCGCCGCCGCATCGCCCACGCGCACCGCGACGAAGTTTCCAGCCGACGGGATCCACTCCAGTCGGAGGTCGGCAAAGGCATCCGTGAACTGGCGCATGCCGCTGCGGTTGAGCTCTGCGCTGCGGACCAGAAAATCCTCGTCACCGAGCGCGGCCGTGGCGGCCGCCAGCGCCACGCTGGAGACGTTGAAGGGCTGGCGCACACGGTTGAGCAGATCGACCACTTCCGGGTGGCCGACGCCATAGCCGACACGCAGACCGGCAAGACCATAGGCCTTCGAAAAGGTGCGCGACACCAGCAGGTTCGGGAAGCGCTCGATCCACGCGATGCTGTCGTACGACTGCTGCGCGTCGAGGTATTCGGTATAGGCCTCGTCAAGCACCACCAGCACGTCGGCCGGCACGCTTGCGAGGAAGGCTTCGATCTGCCCCCCGGGCAGGAAGGTGCCGGTCGGGTTGTTCGGGTTGGCGACGAAGACGATTCGCGTCTGCGGCGTGATCGCCGCCGCCATGGCGTCCAGGTCATGGCCGAAATCGCGCGCTGCGACCTCGATGCCGCACGCACCGGCTGCATTGGTCGCCAGCGGATAGACCGCAAAGGCGTACTGCGCGTACACCGCCGAGGCGTCCGGCGACAGCAGCGCGCGCGCGGCGAGCTCGAGAATGTCATTGGAGCCGTTGCCGAGCACGATCTGGTCGAGCCCGACGCCGAGCTTCGCCGACAACGCAGCCTTCAGCTCGAAGCCGTTACCGTCCGGATAGCGCGCGAAGTCTTCCAACGCGACCACCGCAGCCTTGTGCGCGGCATCGCTCATACCCAGCGGATTCTCGTTGGAGGCGAGCTTGACGATGTCGCCTTCGGCCAGCCCCATCTCGCGCGCCAGCTCGGAGGTCGGTTTTCCTGGCTGATAGGGTGAAATTGCACGGATGTGGGCCGGCGCGCGCGAGGCGACGGCGGCGTGCTTGAGACGGTCGTTCATGCCGGAAACCTCAGATCGCGGCCACTGGATAGGAGCCGAGCACCTTGACGAAGGATGCCTGCGCCTCCAGTTCGGCCAGCGCCGCGGCAACGGGCGCATCAGCCTGATGGCCTTCGATGTCGATGTAGAACATGTATTCCCACATTCCATTGCGTGCTGGGCGGGACTGCAGCTTGGTCATGCTCACGCCGTGTCGCGCCAGCGGTTCGAGCAGCTGATGCACCGCGCCGGGACGGTTCGGCGCGGAACACACGAGCGAGGTCTTGTCGCACCCTGACACGCCCGCATCATGCTGCCCCAGCACCAGAAAGCGCGTGGTGTTGCGGGGGTCATCCTCTATGTTCGCGCCCAGCACGGTCAATCCATACAGGTCCGCGGCCGCCTCGCCCGCGATCGCTGCACTGCCCTCTTCCGCCGCCGCCAGACGCGCGGCCTCGGCGTTGCTGGTAACCGCCACACGCTCGGCGCGCGACAGGTTGCGGTTGAGCCATTCGTGGCATTGCGCCAGCGACTGCGAATGCGAATAGACCTTGCGCACCGCATCGAGCGTGCCGGATCGAACCATCAGATGCTGATGAATACGCAGACTGACTTCGCCGCAGACCTTGAGACGGCTGGCGAGCAGCAGGTCCAGGGTTCCGCCGACGACACCTTCGGTCGAGTTCTCGACCGGCACGACGCAGTATTCCGCGTTGCCGGCCTCAACCATGCGGAAGGCCTCTTCGATGGTCGGCTGTGGCTGGAACAGCGGTGCCGCGCCGAAATGCTTGCGCGCCGCGCTCTCGGAAAAGGTCCCGGCGGGGCCGAGATAGACCACGCGCAGCGGTTGCTCGAGCGCCAGGCAGGCCGACATGATCTCGCGGAACACGCGCTGCACGGCCTGATCGGGCAGCGGGCCGGGGTTCTCGTCAGCGATGCGCCGCAGCACCTGCGCCTCGCGCTCGGGGCGATAAAGATTGCCTTGCTTGACCTCGCCGATGCGCTGCGCGTGGCGCGCGCGCTCGGACAGCCGCTCGAGGATCTCCCGATCGAGACGGTCGATGTCGTTTCTGAGCTGGTGCAGTTCGTCACTCATGCTGGACTCCGGTCATCCCCGCGTACGCTCGAACTCGCGCATGTAGGCGACGAGCGCTTCGACCCCCGCTAGGGGCATGGCGTTGTAGATCGACGCGCGCATGCCGCCGACCGATTTGTGTCCCTTCAACTGGGCCAGACCGGAAGCCTCGGCGCCGGCCAGGAAATCGCCCTCCAGCCGCGTATCGGCGAGCAGGAACGGCACGTTCATGCGCGAACGGCAGGCCGGATCCACCTCGTTGCGGTACAGGCCGGAGGCGTCGATGAAGTCATACAGCAGCTTCGCCTTGGCGACGTTGGCGGCCTCCATCGCAGCCAGCCCGCCCTGGCGCTGTAGCCACTGGAACACCAGGCCGGCGATGTAGATGGCGTAGGTCGGCGGCGTGTTGAGCATGGAGTCATGCTCGGCCATGGTGTCGTAACGCATCACCCCCGGCGTACCGCCCCAGGCACGGTCGAGCAGGTCGTCGCGCACGATCACCACGACCAGCCCGGACGGGCCGATGTTCTTCTGCGCGCCGGCGTAGATCATGCCGTAGCGAGCCACATCGAGCGGGCGCGACAGGATGTGTGAGGACAGGTCGGCCACCAGCGGCGCGCGCGTCTGTGGCAGCTGCGCGGGGTCGAGGAATTCGACGCCGTGAATGGTCTCGTTGGTACACACATGCACGTAGCTTGCGTCCGGATCGAACGTCAGTTCGTCGGAGCGCGGCAGGCGCCGGAAAGCGCCCCCCTCCGTCGAGCCGGCACAACGCACCTGACCGCCGATGAAGGGCGCGATGGCTTGCGCCAAATCGAACGCCTTCTGCGACCAAGAACCGGTGACGATGTAATCGGCCGAGCCAGCGCCAAGCAGGTTCATCGGAATCTGCGAGAACTGCTGCGTCGCGCCGCCCTGCAGGAACAACACGCGATAGTTGGCCGGCACATCGAGCAGGCTGCGCAAATCGGCCTCGGCGCGTGCGGCGATGGCGCTGAAATGCTTGCCGCGATGGCTCATCTCCATCACGCCGCAGCCCGCGCCATGCCAGTCGAGCATCTCGTCGGCAGCCTGGCGCAGGACTTCTTCCGGGAGCGCGGCGGGGCCTGCGCTGAAATTGAATACGCGGCTCATTCAGATCGCCCCGGATGCATCATTCAGCGGCGTCTTCGACCGCATCGTCGCCTTCGCCATCGAGCGTATCTTCAGGGTCCGACTCGATGACCTGCTCGATGCCAGCCAGATAGGTGCCTTCGTCCAGATTGATCAGCGTCACGCCCTGGGTGGCGCGGCCCAGCTCACGAATGTCCGCGACACGGGTACGGATCAGCACGCCGCCGTTCGAAATCAGCATCACCTCATCGGTGGTGTTGACCAGGCAGGCGCCGACCAGCTTGCCGTTACGTTCGGAGGTCTGGATCGCGATCATGCCCTTGGTACCGCGGCCGTGGCGGGTGTACTCGGCTACCGGCGTGCGCTTGCCATAGCCGTTCTCGGTGGCGGTAAGCACCGACAGAGATTCGTCCTGCGCCACCAGCATCGCGATCACGCGCTGGTTGTCCTCGATGTTCATGCCGCGCACGCCGCGCGCCTCGCGGCCCATCGGGCGCACGTCGCTCTCGGGGAAGCGCACCGCCTTGCCGGCGTCGGAGAACAGCATCACGTCGCATTCGCCGTTGGTGATGGCCACGCCGACGAGATGATCGCCGTCGTCCAGCCCGACCGCGATGATGCCGGCCTTGCGCGGGTTGGAGAACGCCGTCAGCGCGGTCTTCTTGACCGTGCCCTGCGAGGTTGCCATGAACACGAAGTGCTCGTCGTCGAAGGTCTTCACCGGCAGCAAGGCGGTGATCTTCTCGCCCTCCATCAGCGGGAAGAGGTTGACGATGGGCTTGCCGCGCGCGTTGCGGGCGCCCTCCGGCACCTCGTACACCTTCAGCCAGTACACCCGGCCGCGGCTGGAGAAGCACAGCATGTAGTCGTGCGTATTGGCGACGAACAGGCGGTCGATGAAGTCGTCGTCCTTCATGCCGGTGGCCTGCTTGCCCCGGCCGCCGCGACGCTGGGCGCGATAGTCGGCGAGCGGCTGGCGCTTGACGTAGCCGCCGTGCGAGAGCGTCACCACCATGTCTTCCGGTGCAATGAGGTCCTCGATGCTGATGTCCGAAGTGCTCATCACGATCTCGGAGCGACGCGGGTCACCATACTGATTCTTCACCGCGGCGAGTTCCTCGCCGATGATGATCGAGATGCGCTCGGGCTTGGCCAGGATGTCGAGCAGGTCGGCGATCAGCTCCATGACTTCGCGGTATTCGCCGACGATCTTGTCCTGCTCCAGCCCGGTCAGTCGCTGCAGGCGCAGTTCCAGAATGGCCTGGGCCTGCACGTCGGACAGGCGATAGCCCTGCTCCGACAGACCAAATTCAGGCGCCAATCCGTCCGGACGATAATTGTCGGCTGCAGCCCGTGCGAGCATTTCCTCGACCAGCGGGCTGCGCCAGATGCGCGCCAGCAGTTCGCGCTTGGCGTCGGCCGGTGTCGGCGCGGCCTTGATCAGCGCAATGACTTCATCGACATTGGACAGCGCCACCGCCAGACCTTCCAGCGTATGACCGCGCTCGCGTGCCTTGCGCAATTCGAAGATGGTGCGACGCGTGACGACTTCGCGGCGATGCGACAGGAAGCAGTCGAGCATGTCGTGCAGGTTCAGCGTGCGCGGCTTGCCGTCGACCAGCGCCACCATGTTCATGCCGAAGGTGTCCTGCAGCTGGGTCTGCTTGAACAGGTTGTTCAGCACCACCTCGGGCATCTCGCCGCGCTTGAGCTCGATGACGACGCGCATGCCGGACTTGTCCGACTCGTCACGAATCTCGCTGATGCCCTCGATCTTCTTCTCGTTCACCAGCTCGGCGATGCGCTCGAGCAGCGTGCGCTTGTTCACCTGATACGGCAGCTCGTCGACGATGATGGCCTGACGATTGCCCTTCTCCAGATCCTCGAAATGGGTGCGCGCGCGCATCACCACACGGCCACGCCCGGTGCGATAGCCGTCATGCACGCCGGACAGACCGTAGATCAGCGCGGCGGTCGGGAAGTCCGGCGCCTGCACGATCTCGATCAGTTCGTCGATGGACGCATCCGGGTTGGACAGCAGGTGCAGGCAGGCGTCGACCACTTCCGTGAGGTTGTGCGGCGGGATGTTGGTCGCCATGCCGACCGCGATGCCCGACGAGCCGTTGATCAGCAGGTTCGGGATGCGCGACGGCAGGATCAGCGGCTCTTTCTCGGAACCGTCGTAGTTCGGCCCGAAATCGACGGTTTCCTTGTCGATGTCGGCAAGCAGTTCATGGCCGATGCGCGCCATGCGGATCTCGGTGTATCGCATGGCCGCGGCATTGTCGCCATCCACCGAACCGAAGTTACCCTGGCCATCGACCAGCATGTAACGCAGCGAGAAATCCTGCGCCATGCGCACGATGGTGTCATACACCGCAGAATCGCCGTGCGGGTGATACTTACCGATCACGTCGCCGACGATACGCGCCGATTTCTTGTAAGCCTTGTTCCAGTCGTTCGACAGTTCGTGCATGGCGAACAGCACGCGGCGGTGCACCGGTTTCAGACCGTCGCGTGCATCCGGCAACGCTCGCCCGACGATCACGCTCATTGCGTAATCGAGGTAGGAGTGGCGCATCTCCTCTTCGAGACTGATCGGCAGGGTTTCTTTGGCGAACGTGGTCATCTCGGCTCGGGTCCAGGCGGCATGGGCCGCGGTTCAGATTAACGCGTCATGTTACCACGCCGGCGCGCCCGCGAAGACCGCGCAGGAACGCCCGTGCGGCTAATGCAGGTATGATTGCGCCCCATCGGAAACGCCCGCCCATTGCCCGCACGGAGAAGGTTTCATGCACCGGGAATCCACCGACCTGATCATCAATGTCCGCTGGGTCATCCCGGTCGACGCTGACGACTCGGTGCTCGAACACCACGCCGTTGTCGTCCGCAACGGCCTGATCGCGGCGGTAT
>JBFHJY010000108.1:0-7223 GCA_041595655.1 Azoarcus sp. | reverse complement strand
TTCGCGGCCTGCTCCACCGTGGCGTCGATGTCTGCATCCGTGTGCGCGATCGACACGAAACCCGCCTCGAAGGCCGAGGGCGCGAAGTAATGGCCGGCCTCCAGCATGGCGTGGAAGAAGCGGTTGAACGCGTCCTTGTCGCAGGACGTGACCTCGGCAAAGGAGGTCGGCACCGCGTCGGCAAAATACACGCCGAACATGCCGCCCACCGAGTCCGCACGGAAGCGCACGCCGGCCTTGTCGGCGGCCGCCTGCAAGCCGCTCACCAGCCGCTGCGTGCCGGCCTGCAGTCGCTCGTAGAAACCCGGCTCGCCCAGAATCTTCAGCGAGGCCAGGCCGGCCGCCACCGCCACCGGACTGCCCGACAGGGTACCGGCCTGATACACGCTGCCGAGCGGCGCGATGCATTCCATGATGTCGCGCCGTCCGCCGAAGGCACCGACCGGCATGCCGCCACCGATGACCTTGCCCAGCGTGGTCAGGTCCGGCGTGACCCCGCTCAGACCCTGAACGCCCTGCGGGCCGACGCGGAAGCCCGTCATCACCTCGTCGAAGATCAGCACCGCGCCATATTGCGTGCACAGCGCACGCAGCCCCTCGAGGAAGCCCGGTTTCGGCTTGATCAGGTTCATGTTGCCGGCGACCGGCTCGACGATGATCGCGGCGATCTCGCCGCCACGCGCACGGAACACCTCCTCGACCTGATCGAGGTCGTTGAAGTCGAGCACGATGGTGTGTCGCGCGAAGTCCTCCGGCACGCCACCCGACGACGGATTGCCGAAGGTCAGCAGGCCGGAGCCGGCCTTCACCAGCAGGCTGTCGGCGTGGCCGTGGTAGCAGCCCTCGAACTTGATGATGGCATCGCGCCCGGTGAAGCCGCGCGCGAGCCGGATGGCGCTCATCGTGGCTTCGGTGCCGGAGCTCACAAGGCGGACCATCTCGACCGACGGCAGACGCGCGCAGATGGCTTCGGCCATCTCGATCTCGCCCTCGGTCGGCGCACCGAAGGACAGGCCGCGCAACGCGGCCTCGCGCACCGCCTCGACGATGGCCGGATGGGCATGACCGGAAATCGCCGGCCCCCACGAACCGACATAGTCGATGTATTCCTGGCCGTCGGCGTCCCAAACGCGCGCACCCTGTGCACGCTCGATGAAGCGCGGCGTACCACCGACCGAACGGAAGGCCCGCACGGGCGAATTGACGCCGCCGGGAATGGTGCGCTGGGCGCGCTCGAAAAGGGCTTCGTTGTGATTGCTCATGATTCTCACGGATTCAGTCGTAAAGGGCCTGGAAGGCTGCGGCGCGGGCGGACGGATCGGGCGCCTGGAACACGTCGGAGATCACCGCCAGCATGTCGGCGCCGGCCTCGACGAGCAGTGGCGC
Source organism: Azoarcus sp. (assembly GCA_041595655.1). Taxonomy (GTDB): domain Bacteria; phylum Pseudomonadota; class Gammaproteobacteria; order Burkholderiales; family Rhodocyclaceae; genus Pseudazoarcus. Next base: position 5,837 of record JBFHJY010000108.1, on the reverse strand, counting down.
GTTGTCGAGCGTGATGCCGCCGATGCAGCACACCGGCACGGCAAGCTCGGTCGAGGCACGCCGCACGAGCTCAAGCGGCGCCTGCACGGCTTCGGGCTTCACCGACGACGCGAACATCGCGCCGAAGGCAACGTAGTCGGCACCGGCGGCCACGGCCTGCTCGGCACGTGTCCATTCGTTGTAACACGACACGCCGAGAATGCGGTTCGGACCGATGGCCTTGCGGACGGCGGCGACATCACCGTCGTCGCGCCCGACATGCACGCCATCGGCACCGACGTCGAGCGCCAGCTCGACGCTGTCATTGACGATGAACAATGCCCCGGCGGCATGCGCCAGCGCAGCGGCAGCGGCAGCCTGCTCACGTCGCGCCTCGGGTCGGGCCAGTTTGTTGCGGTACTGCACAAGGGCAGGATGTCCGGCCAGGGCATCCTGCAGGCGGGCAAGCAGTTCGCCGGTGTCACGACAGTCCGGGGTGACCAGATACAGCCCCCGGGAAAGTTTTTCGTCCATGCAATAACCTCATAAACCCCGCCAGACAGAGCGATTTCCGGCTTGCAGAAGCGCACTGGCGAGGGCAGGAAAATACGGTAAGATGGCCCGGATTCTACCGCCAAACATCACGAATCACGGAGCATCCCGACTGATGAGCACTCCCGACTACAAGAAGTACATGTGTCTGATCTGCGGCTTCATCTACGACGAGGCCGCCGGCCTGCCCGACGAAGGCATCGCGCCCGGCACGCGCTGGGAGGACGTACCGCCGAACTGGACCTGCCCCGAGTGCCAGGCCCGCAAGGAAGACTTCGAGATGGTGGAAGTCTGACGGTCCGAACCCGGACCGCGTTGCGAATACGCCGCACAACGCACCACCGGATAGCACAAGAGCATTGCGACGGAAACATTTCTGCAGCATAGTCGCGAAGGACTCTGCGTCCGGACAGCAGCCGGCTCGGCCAGTCAGCCAAACAGGAAACGAGGATTTGTTCATGGACCTGACCGGCCTGCGGGTAATGGTCATCGACGACAGCAACACCATCCGCCGCAGCGCGGAAATCTTTCTCGGCCAGGCCGGCTGCGAGGTCGTGCTGGCCGAAGACGGTTTCGACGCTCTCGCCAAGATCTCCGATCATCACCCCGACGTCATCTTCATGGACATCATGATGCCGCGCCTGGACGGCTACCAGGCGTGCGCGCTGATCAAGCGCAACCCGCGCTTCGCGCCCACGCCGGTCATCATGCTGTCGTCCAGGGACGGCCTGTTCGACCGCGCCCGCGGTCGCATGGCCGGCTCCGACGAATACCTCACCAAACCCTTCACAAAGGACAGCCTGCTCAGGATCGTCGCGCAGCATGCTGGCCGCAAGCAAGCCAATTGAACACAGCAGTGGGACAAGAGAAATGCCGATCAAGAAAATTCTCGTCGTCGACGACTCCCCGACCGAACGCTTCGCGCTGACCGAAGTGCTCACCTCCAACGGCTACGAAGTGATCACCGCCGAGAACGGCGAGGACGCAATCGTCAAGGCCAGGTCGGAGATGCCCGAACTCATCCTGATGGACGTCGTCATGCCCGGCATGAACGGCTACCAGGCCACCCGCACGATCTCGCGTGACGATGCGACGCGGGCGATCCCCATCATCATCTGCACCACCAAGGGGCAGGAAACCGACCGCATCTGGGGCATGCGCCAGGGCGCGCACGACTATCTGGTCAAGCCGATCGACCACGCGGAGTTGCTGACCCGCATCCAGGGTCTGGGCTGATCGCATGGCCCGTCGCGTCAGCCTGCGTGAGTTCCAGGAGAGCCTCGCCCAGCGACTTGCGGAATCGCGCGAGGGAGAGCGCCGGACATTGCTCGGCCTGCAGACGCCGACCGAGCGCTGGCTGGTCGAGCTCGCTGACACGGGCGAGGTGCTACCGGTGCCGCCGGTCACTCCGGTGCCGCTCACGCGCGCCTGGCATCGCGGGCTGGTGAATGTGCGCGGCAACCTCTTCGACGTGGTCGATTTTTCGCTGTTCCAGTCGGGCGAGGCGATTGCTTCGGGCGGCAGTGCCCGCATCCTGCTGATCGGCAGCCAGCATGGCAACGGCATCGCTCTGCTGTTCTCCCGCGCAACCGGCCTGCACAGTCCAGACGAGTTCACCAGGGAGGAGGCCTCGGACGAGCGGCCATGGGCGGGCTCGGTCCTTAGCGACGTACAGGGGCATCGCTGGCTCAAGCTCGACATCGAAAATCTAGTACGCACCCCGTCCTTCCTCGAGGCCGGCGTCCTCACCACCTGAGACATCCGAAACCACCGGAGATTTTTCTCGCTGCGGAGCAAAAGAAATGGGATTCAACCTGTCAGCCCTCTCTGCCGACGGCGCAAAGATGGGAAAGAACGCCGACTCATCCGAAGAGACCATCCTCGACGCCGGCACGACGGCATCACATGCCCCGGCAAACTCCGGGAGGGCTCCGGACGAACGCACGGTCGCGGAACGCATGCGCAAGTATTTTGTGCTGTTCGGTCTTCTCATCATCTGCGCGGCAGTGCTGCTCGTCATGCAGAACCGGCAATCGGACAACGCCACGGTGCACGTGGCCTCGGCGGGTGAGTTGCAGATGCTCTCCCAGCAGATCGCCAAGGCCGCGCAACGTGGCATCCAGGGCGACCGCGACGCATTCGGAGAGTTGCGGGAAGCCAGCCAGCGCTTCACCTATGTACTGGATTCGCTGACCAAAGGCGGCGAACTGGGCGGGCGCTCGGTCCCACCCAGCCCTGCGACGGTTCAGCCGGCGCTGGCTGCCCTGCAGGAGCGCTGGACGCCGATCGAGCAGGACGTGCAGTGGCTGCTTGAAGGCGAGGACAGCATCGCGACCCTGGACCGTTCGGTCGCCATGATCAACGCCTTCAACCCGCTGCTCTACGATCTGACCCAGTCGATCGCACGCCTGAAATCCGAAAGCGACGCCTCGATCCGGGAGATCGCGCTGGCCAACGAAGCGCTGCTGATCACGCAACGTATCGCGAAGAACGCCAACTCGCTGCTGGCAGGCGAGACCATCGACCCCGAAGCGGCGTTCCAGATGAGCCAGGACCCGACCGGCTTCAACAGTGCGCTGGCCGAACTGCTGAGCCTGTCCGAGAACAAGCCGGCCACGCAGCAACGATTGCGCGACGTCGAGTGGTACGCAGAGGAGACCATGGCGGCCGTCGATCGCATCAATGAAAACATCCAGAACCTGGCTCAGGCCAAGCAGACCGGTGTCCGCATGTTCCGCGCCTCGTCGGGTCTGCTGGAAGGCACGCGGGAGGTCTCCGCAGCCCTCGACAAGAGCAATCGCGGTTTCGACCCGTTGATCGCCGGCATCATCGCCGCCAGCCTGCTGGCCCTTGCCGTCATCGCCATCATCGTCAAGGCCTACAACGCCGACCTTTCGCGCCGTCGTGCCGATGCGGAAAACCAGCGCGAGCAGGCACAGGAGGACCGCAACCTCGCCCAGCAGGCCATTCTGCGTCTGATGAACGAGATGGGCGACCTCGCCGACGGTGACCTCACCATCCGCGCCACGGTGTCGGAAGACATCACCGGCGCGATTGCCGACTCGGTCAACTACACCATCGAGGAGCTCTCGGTGCTGGTGCGGCGAATCAACGACGCCGCCACCCGCGTGACCGCTGCCACCGAGTCCGCGCAGAAGATCTCGGGCGAACTGCTCGACGCCACCCAGCGCCAGTCGCAGGAGATCGAGGAAGTCGGCTCCACCGTCGAACGCATGGCCGCCTCGATGACCGACTCTTCCGAGCGCGCACTGCAGTCCGCGCAGGTTGCACGCCAGTCGCGCGACGCCGCACAGAAGGGCACCACCGCGGTGGAGGACACCATCCGCGGCATGAACGACATCCGCGAGCAGATCCAGGAGACCTCCAAGCGCATCAAGCGTCTGGGCGAATCGTCACAGGAGATCGGCGAGATCGTGGAACTGATCTCGGACATTACCGAACAGACCAACGTGCTGGCACTCAACGCCGCCATCCAGGCCGCATCGGCCGGCGAGGCGGGCCGTGGCTTCACCGTGGTTGCGGAAGAGGTGCAGCGACTGGCCGAACGTTCGGCCGAGGCCACCAAGCAGATCGCGTCGATCGTGAAGTCGATCCAGACCGACACCAAGGATGCGGTGTCGGCAATGGAAACCGCCACCCGTGACGTGGTCGAAGGCGCCCAGCTGACCGATGCCGCCGGCCAGGTGCTCTCCGAGATCGAGCGCGTATCGACCGAAACGGCCGAGCTGATCGAACAGATCTCGGGCGACATCCAGCAACAGGCCGCGACTGCCGGCCGCGTCGCCGGCACCATGAAGGACATTCTGGCGATTACCGACCAGACGACCCGCGGCACGCAGCAGACCGCCGTCTCGGTCGGCGAACTGGCCGACCTTGCGGTCGAACTGAAAGGCTCGGTATCCGGCTTCAAGGTCTGACCAGGGCATACACATGACGCAATCGCACGAACTGGACATCGGCCCGCTCAGCTGGGTCCGGGGAGAACTCGACCAGGCGTTGACGCTGGCGGCCGATGCACTCGGCCGTGCCGAGGCCGAGCCGGACCAGCTCCAGTTCGCCCGCTCATACCTGCACCAGGCTCGCGGCGCCCTGTCCATCATCGGACTCGATGGCCTGTGCCAGTTCGCAGAAACCCTTGATGGCCTGCTCGCCGGCATGATCGACGGCAGCCTGCCGGCCGATGCCGAGCGCATCGCGCTCGGCCGCCGCGGCTGCTCGACCATGGCCAACTATCTCGGAGAACTGGTCAGCGGCGTGCAGGACCAGCCCTTGCGGCTGTTCAGCCTGTATCGCGACATTGCCCGCGCCAGCGGCAAGGATGACGTGTCTCCGGCCGACCTGTTCTATCCGGACACCACCCGCCGCCTGCCGCGTCGCAAGCTTCGCAACGCCCCCCGCCCGGGCACGCCCGCCGGGGAAGAATGGTTGCGCGGCGCCCGCGCCGCGCTCGAGCGTGGCTTGTTGCAGTGGCTGCGCGCGCCCCATGATCCGAACGGGCCGAACATGATGCGCGATGCAGCCATCGCGCTCGAAGCAATGCAGTCCGGCCCCGCTTTCTACACCCTGTGGCGCGTTGCACAAGCTTTCTTCGAAAGCCTGTCACATCAGGATCTGCGCGCGTCCGGCGTGCGAATCAAGCAGCTCTGCACGGGTCTTGCAAAAGAAGTCCGCCATCAGGCCAGTACGTCGCACCGCATTCCGGAACGACTGATGCGTGACCTCCTGTTCGAGATCGGACAGGCCCCGGTGCGCACACCGACGCAGCGACAGGTACGCGAAGCCTGGGATCTTGACGCCTGGTGGGCCGACCCCGGCAACATCGTCATCGACTCCCCGCTCGGCCCCCTGCTACGCGAACTGCGCAGCGAACTGACCTCCGCCAAACAGGACTGGGACGCGTTCGGCTCAGGACGTGCTGCCGCCCTGCAGGACTTCGACGGTCGAATCGCACACATCGCAGGCGAAGCCGAGCGCCTGGGCAGGCCGGCACTTCAGGCGCTGCTAGCCGGCACTGCAAGGCTGTCGCACTGGCTGCGCGAAGACCCCGTCAGCCGCAATAGCGACGACGCATGCGCAGAAGTCGCGACCGCTCTGCTGCTGGCCGAGCTGAGCATCGAAGGCGGCATTGCCGACAACGAACTGGCAGAGCAGGGGCAATCCTGCACAGCCCGGTTCGAAGCAATCATGCGCGGCGAAAAGCTGCCCGCAAACACCCCCGCATCCCTTGACGCAGCCCGCCGCGCACACGAATCGGACGCACGCCAGCAGGTCGCCCGCGAGATCGC
>JBFHJY010000107.1:0-7336 GCA_041595655.1 Azoarcus sp. | reverse complement strand
TCAGAAGGAGGCGGGCTACTGATGAAGGACGGGGATGGCTGTCCGACCTGGATGACTTCAAAAGCCCGCTACGCACGCGGTGCGCAGAACCCAAGACACTGGTTCATACGGTCCGTCTGTGGCCGCCTGTGGGCGATTCGCAAGACGGCGAGTGCAGGCGGCCGTCTGAGATCAGGCCCTCAGAGCCCGAAACTCACCTCCCGCTGCGATACGTGGCCTTCCACAGCCGTTCGAGCTCGGCTGCGACGGGGGGAGGTGGCGCGGCACAGCAACCTGTGAATGCACTAGAATCGGCGTCCTGTCCCTGTTCTGCACACACCATGCTCGACGAACCCATCGTTGCCGCCTCCACCATCGCCTGGATCGCCTTCGCCCTCGGGCTGGTATTCGGCTATGCCGGCAACCGCTCCAACTTCTGCACCATGGGCGCCGTCTCCGACATCGTGAACATGGGCGACTGGACGCGCATGCGCATGTGGGCGCTGGCCATTGGCGTGGCCATCCTCGGCACCAGCGGGCTGCAGCTGGCCGGGCTGTTCGACAGCGCCGACTCGATCTACACCACCCCCCGCGTGATCTGGTTCTCGCACATTCTCGGTGGCGCGCTGTTCGGCGTGGGCATGACGCTGGCCTCGGGCTGCGGCTCGAAGACGCTGATCCGCATCGGCGGAGGCAACCTCAAGTCACTGGTGGTTTTCGTCTTTCTCGGCATTTCGGCCTACATGACCATGCGCGGCCTGTTCGGCGTATGGCGCACGCAGTACATCGACACCGTCTCCTTCGAACTGACCACCACGCAGGACCTGCCCTCCATCCTCGCCGGCCTCGGCATGGCCCGCGACAGCGCGCTGCTGCTGCTCACCGCGCTGATCGGTGGAGGACTGCTGCTGTTCGCGCTGATCAGTCGCGAGGCGCGCCAGCCCGAACTGCTGACCGGCGCCGCGCTGATCGGCGCCGTATGCGTTGCCGGCTGGTACCTGACCGGACACATCGGCTTCGTCGAGGAGCATCCGCGCACGCTGGAGCGCGCCTTCATCGGCACCAACAGCGGCAGCGCCGAATCCTTCACCTTCGTCGCCCCCGTGGCCTACACGCTGGAACTGTTCATGCTGTGGAGCGACACCAGTCGCATCGTCACCTTCGGCATCGCCGGCGTGTTCGGCGTCATCGCCGGATCGGCACTGTATGCGCTGACCTCCCGCAGCTTCCGCATCGAATCCTTTCACAACGCTGACGACCTGATGCGTCACATCGTTGGCGCCGTGCTGATGGGCTTTGGCGGCGTGACCGCTTTTGGCTGCACCGTCGGCCAGGGCATCACCGGCTTTTCGACGCTGGCCATTGGCTCCTTGCTGAGCACGGCCGCCATCATCGCCGGCGCCGCGGTGACGATGAAGATCCAGTACTGGCTGATGATGCGCGAGGCCTGAAGGCAGGCCCACCGTGCATTGCACGCCAAGTGGATTATTTCACTCGCACGCTTGACGCACCTCCGAGGCTTTGGAATAATTGCGGTCTTTCGTCAGTACCGGGTCGTTAGCTCAGTTGGTAGAGCAGCGGACTTTTAATCCGTTTGTCGCAGGTTCGACCCCTGCACGACCCACCAGATTCACCAAAACGCCAACCTTCGGGTTGGCGTTTTGCTTTTCCGGACACGGGCTCCGGTCCAGTCCGGACACCAGCGATTCCCGGGCCCGCACGCACAATGCCGTGCCGTTGCAGCGGACGCCCCCCACCTCTCCCGTCTTTGCTCGACCCGCCCATCAATGGCTCGCTCGCCGGCCATGGGAGTCCCTGCTGCACCCCTGAAGCACTGCCGGCCACGCATCCACCGTTTGCTATACTCGTTGGCCAACAAAGCATTTTTTACACAAATGTCATAGACTGAATCATTCCATAGTCATCATCCCATGGCCTCCGAATTCGACCTGATCCGCCGACATTTCACGCGCACCGGGCGCCACACCGACCTCGGTGTCGGCGACGATGCCGCGCTGTTCGCGCCCGCACCGGGCATGCAGCTGGCGGTGTCGACCGACATGCTGGTCGCCGGCACCCACTTCCTGCCCGACACCGACCCACGTGATCTCGGCTGGAAGACGCTGGCGGTGAATGTCTCGGACATCGCGGCGATGGGCGGCCGCCCGCGCTGGGCGCTGCTGGCGCTGGCACTACCGGCAGCCGACGAGGACTGGATCGCGGCCTTCGCACAGGGACTGTTCGACTGCGCCGACACCTTCGGCGTGGACCTGATCGGCGGCGACACCACGCGCGGTCCGCTCAACCTGTGCGTCACGATCTTCGGCGAAGTGCCGGAAGGAACGGCCATCACCCGCAGCGACGCCCGCAGCGGCGACGAGGTATGGATCACCGGCCAACCCGGCCGTGCGGCACTCGGACTGGCCCACCTGCAGGGACACATCACGCTGCCCGAAACGGGTGCGCGCGAGTGCATCGCCGCGTTGCAGCGACCGCAACCACGAGCCGAGGCGGGCCAGGCGCTGCGCGGCCTTGCCAGCGCGATGCTTGATGTCTCGGACGGACTCGCCGGCGATCTGCGACACATCCTGGAACGGTCCGGCGTCGGCGCCGAGATCGAGGTCGAGGCCCTGCCGCTCGGAGAGCTGATCGCGCTCGGCGCAGGAATCGACGATGCACGCCGCTGCTGCCTGTCCGGCGGAGACGACTATGAACTGCTGTTCACGGCACCCGTCGCGCGCCGCGACGCCATCGCAAGCCTCGCCGCCGAGCTGGGCCTGACGATGACGCGCATCGGCCGCATCACCGACAAACCCGGCCTGCACATCGTCCAGGCCGACGGCCGTGCGATCAGCGCCGGCGGCTTCGACCATTTCGCCTGACATGCGCCCCGACCTGCGTTTCCTGCTCGCCCACCCCTCGCACTTCATCGCGCTGGGCTTCGGCTCGGGCCTTGCGCCGCGCGCACCGGGCACCTTCGGCACGCTGCTGGGCTGGGCGCTGTTCCCGGCGCTGGGCGGGTCGTTCGATGACGTCACGCTGCTCGTGCTGCTGGCGCTATTCTTCGTCGGTGGCGTGCTCGCCTGCAATCGCGCGGGGCGGGCTCTCGGCGTTCCCGACCACGGCGCGATCGTGTGGGACGAGATGGTGGCGATCTGGCTGGTCCTGCTGTTCACGCCTTCGACCCTGCTGTGGCAAGCCGTGGCGGTCGGTCTGTTCCGCTTCTTCGACATCGTCAAACCGCCACCGGTGCGCAACGTCGAGGCGGCCTTCAAGGGTGGCTTCGGCGTGATGATCGACGACATCGTGGCGGCCGGCTATGCCTTGCTGGTACTGGCCATTCTGGTGAGGCTGTTCGGATGACGAACGCAGACGAGAGGCTTGACGCACTCGCCGCGGAGGTCGGGGCCTGGCTGCGCCAGCGCGACTGGATGCTTGCCACCGCCGAGTCGTGCACGGGCGGCTGGATCTCGACGGCAATCACGGCCATCGCCGGCAGCTCGGAGTGGTTCGATCGCGGTTTCGTGACCTACTCCTACGCCGCCAAGGAAGACATGCTGGGTGTGTCGCGGGACAGCATCACGCAGCATGGCGCAGTCAGCGAACAGGTGGTGCGCGAGATGGCGGCGGGCGCCCTGCAAAACAGCATTGCGCAGGTTTCGCTGGCCGTATCCGGCATCGCCGGTCCGGGCGGAGCCACCACCGACAAACCGGTCGGCACGGTGTGTTTCGCCTGGGCCGCACGCAACGGCGACGTCATCTGTGAAACCCGGCATTTCGCCGGCGATCGCCGCGCAGTGCGCCTCCAGACCGTGGAGCACGCACTGCGTTCGCTGATGGCGCGGACTGCCGCGCCGAAGGGCTGAGCGCACCCCGCGCTCATGCAATCTCTGTGCCATAATTTCTCCTCTTCAAGCAAGGACACGACATGGACGACAACAAGGCCAAGGCACTCTCCGCCGCGCTGCAGCAGATCGAGCGCCAGTTCGGCAAGGGTTCGATCATGCGCATGGGCGACGACAGTCCCGCGCGCGACATCCAGACCGTCTCCACCGGCTCGCTGGGGCTGGACATCGCACTCGGCCTGGGTGGCCTGCCGCGCGGCCGGGTGGTCGAGATCTACGGCCCGGAATCGTCCGGCAAGACCACGCTGACGCTGCAGGTCATCGCCGAGATGCAGAAGATCGGCGGCACCGCTGCCTTCATCGATGCCGAGCACGCACTCGATGTCGGCTACGCCGAGAAGCTCGGCGTGAAGATCTCCGACCTGCTGATCTCGCAGCCCGACACCGGTGAACAGGCGCTGGAAATCGCCGACATGCTGGTGCGCTCGGGCGGCGTGGACATCGTCGTCATCGACTCGGTCGCAGCGCTCACGCCCAAGGCCGAAATCGAGGGCGAGATGGGCGACCAGCTGCCCGGCCTGCAGGCGCGCCTGATGAGCCAGGCGCTGCGCAAGCTCACCGCCAACATCAAGCGCACCAACACGCTGGTGATCTTCATCAACCAGATCCGCATGAAGATCGGCGTGATGTTCGGCAGCCCGGAGACCACCACCGGCGGCAACGCGCTGAAGTTCTATTCCAGCGTGCGTCTGGACATCCGCCGCACCGGCGCGATCAAGCGCGGCGACGAGGTGGTCGGCTCGGAAACCCGCGTCAAGGTGGTCAAGAACAAGGTGGCGCCGCCGTTCCGCGAAGCGCACTTCGACATCCTGTACGGCACCGGCGTGTCGCGCGAAGGGGAGATCATCGACCTCGGCGTCGAACACAAGATCGTCGACAAGTCCGGCGCCTGGTACGCCTACAACGGCGACAAGATCGGCCAGGGCAAGGACAACGTGCGTGAATTCCTCCGGGCCAACCCGCAGCTGGCACGTGAGATCGAGAACAAGGTGCGCGCGGCCATCGGGCTGAACGCCATGGCGACCGCCGAAGCGCCGGCAGACACGGAAGCCTGATGACCGAAACGGCGGATCGGCTGCGCCAGAAAGCCCTCCGCCTGCTCGCCTTGCGCGACCATTCGCGCGCCGAACTCGCCCGCAAGCTGGCGCCGCTCGGCACTCCCGAGGAAGTCCACGCCACCATCGACCGCATGAGCGAACTTGGCCTGCAGTCGGACCGCCGCTTCGCCGAGGCCTGGGTGCGCAGCAAGGCCGGCCGCTTCGGCACGACACGGCTCAGGATGGAACTGGCAAGGCGCGGTATCGATACCGACACCGTGGCCGAGGTGCTGGCGCACAACGAGCTGGACAGCGATCTCGAGCGCGCCCGCGGGGTATGGACGTCGAAGTTCGGCAGTCCGGCGCAGGATCGCCGGGAGTGGGCGCGACAGGCGCGCTTCCTGCAGGGACGGGGGTTTTCCAGCGAAGTGATCAGGAAGTTGCTGAAAGAGGTTCCGGATGAGTCTGCTTGAGGTATCGGGGCTCCGCAAACGCTACAAGTCGCGGGAGGTCGTGCGCGGCGTCGGTCTGGAAGTCGCGGCCGGCGAAGTGGTCGGCCTGCTCGGGCCCAACGGTGCCGGCAAGACCACCTGCTTCTACATGATTGTCGGCCTGGTCGGCTGCGACGCCGGCAGCATCCACCTGGACGGCAAGGACCTCACCCACCAGCCCATCCACGTCCGCGCGCGCATGGGCATGTCCTACCTGCCGCAGGAGATGAGCGTGTTCCGCCGCCTGAGCGTGGCCGACAACGTGCGCGCCGTGCTCGAACTGCAGGGCCTGGACAAGGCCACGGTCGAACGCCGGCTCGGGGAACTGCTCGACGAACTCAACATCAGCCACCTGGCCGACAACATGGCCGTGTCCTTGTCCGGCGGCGAGCGTCGCCGCTGCGAGATCGCCCGCGCGCTGGCCACCGACCCGCGCCTGATCCTGCTCGACGAGCCCTTCGCCGGGGTCGATCCGATCGCCGTGCTCGACATCCAGAAGATCATCCGCTACCTCAAGGAACGCGGCATCGGCGTGCTCATCACCGACCACAACGTGCGCGAGACGCTGGGCATCTGCGACCACGCCTACATCCTCACCGACGGCACGGTACTGGCGGGCGGCAAGCCTGACGAGATCATTCACGACACGCGTGTGCGCCAGGTCTATCTCGGGGAGCATTTCCGGCTCTGACCGGAGCCGCCCGCAGCATGAAGCAATCCCTCCAGCTCAAACTCTCGCAGTCACTCACCCTGACGCCGCAGCTGCAGCAGTCGATCAAGCTGCTGCAGCTGTCGACGATCGAACTGAATCAGGAGATCGAGCGTTTCCTCGCCGAGAACCCGCTGCTCGAACGCGAGGACGGCGACGAAGCCCCGCCCCCTCCGCGCGGGGAGATCGCCGGCGAAACCACGAGCAGCGCAGACACTGCGCAGGAAGCGGCCGAACGCGACGCCCCCGAACGCGACACGTCGCCCGATTTCCCCGAGGCATCCAGCGACTGGGGCAGTGGCAGCCAGCGCAGCCGCGACGACGAGGACGACCGGGACTTCCAGGATGTGCAGGCGACCACGATCAGCCTGCGCGACCACCTCAACGGCCAGATCAGCCTGTCACCGATGAGCGACCGCGACCGCCTGCTGGCGCGCTTCATCATCGAGGCACTGGATGACGACGGCTATCTGCATCAGTCGCTCGAGGAGTTGCTGGAAGTCATCCCGGAAGACTTTGAAGTCGAGCTCGACGAGCTGCAGATCGCATTGAACCAGGTGCAGAGCCTGGAGCCGGCCGGCATTGCCGCACGCTCGCCGTCCGAGTGCCTGGCGCTGCAGCTGCGCGCACTGCCGGCCAGCGCGACGCGCGAACTGGCACTGAACATCGTGTGCGAGCACCTCGAACTGCTGGCCGAACGCAACTTCGTGCGCCTGCGCCGCGCCACCGGCTGCAGCGAGGACGCGCTACGCGAGGCGCAGGCGCTGATCTGCAGCCTCGACCCGCATCCCGGCCTGCAGTACGGTGCCGACGACACCGGCTACATCGTGCCGGACGTGGTGGTGCGCAAGATCCGCGGCCGCTGGACGGCCAGCCTCAACGGCGAGGCGATGCCGAAACTGCGCATCAACCAGCTCTACGCCGGCATCCTGCAGCAGAACCGTGGCGCCAACGGCGCACTGGCCGGGCAGTTGCAGGAGGCGCGCTGGCTGATCAAGAACGTGCAGCAGCGCTTCGACACCATCCTGCGCGTATCGCAGGCCATCGTTGACCAACAGCGCCAGTTCTTCGAATATGGGGACGTGGCGATGAAGCCGCTGACCCTGCGCGAGATCGCCGACGAACTGGAACTGCATGAATCGACCATTTCGCGCGTCACGACGCAGAAGTACCTTGCCACGCCGCGCGGCGTGTTTGAGCTGAAGTACTTCTTCG
>JBFHJY010000106.1:0-7382 GCA_041595655.1 Azoarcus sp. | reverse complement strand
TGCGTGCGCTCGACACGATCTTCACGCTGCACGCGGACCACGAGCAGAATGCCTCCACTTCGACCGTGCGTCTGGCCGGTTCGTCCGGCGCCAACCCGTTTGCCTGCATCTCGGCCGGCATCGCCTGCCTGTGGGGGCCGGCCCACGGTGGCGCCAACGAGGCCTGCCTCACCATGCTGGAAGAGATCGGTGACGTGTCGCGCGTCGGCGAGTACATCAAACGCGCCAAGGACAAGGATGACCCCTTCCGCCTGATGGGCTTCGGTCACCGCGTCTACAAGAACTACGACCCGCGCGCCAAGCTGATGCGCAAGGTCTGTTACGACGTGCTGGGCGAACTGGGGCTGGAGAACGACCGTCTTTTCAAGCTCGCGATGGAGCTCGAGCGCATCGCGCTGGAAGACGAATTCTTCGTCGAGCGCAAGCTTTACCCGAACGTGGATTTCTATTCCGGCATCGTCCAGAAGGCGATCGGCATTCCCACCTCGATGTTCACCTGCGTGTTCGCGCTGGCGCGCACCGTGGGCTGGATCACGCAGTGGGAAGAGATGATCACCGATCCGGAATACAAGATCGGGCGTCCGCGCCAGCTGTACACCGGTGCAGCGTGTCGCGACGTCCCGGACATGGCGCAACGATGAACGCCATGTCGCAGGAGCAGGATGCCGCCTGCCGTGCCTGAATCGAAGACGGGATGGCCGGGATGTCCGGCTGTCCCGTTTTCAATCGGGGAGGCGGGGCAGGCCTGCAATTCGTGAAGTACCCAGCGAGCAGGTGATCACCATGATGCAAGAGCGCAAATCGACGTCCTACCTATTCGGGAGCAATGCTCCGTTCGTCGAGGAGCTGTACGAGTCCTATCTGGCCGATCCGGCTTCGGTAGCCGACAGCTGGCGCGAGTATTTCGACAAGCTGCAGGCCCAGGCCGGAGCCGCGGTGCGGGACGTCGCGCACAGCCCGGTGGTCGAGGCCTTTGCGCAGCTGGCCAAGAAGCCGCGCATGCGCACCGTCTCGGCCGGCGACGATGACAAGCTGCAGGTCAAGGCGCTGCAGCTCATCAACGCCTATCGCTTCCTCGGCAACCGCTGGGCCAACCTCGACCCGCTCAAACGTACCGAGCGTTCCGACGTGCCCGAACTGGAGCCGTCCTACTACGGCTTCACCGAGGCCGATCTCAACCGCAGCTTCAACGTCGGCTCCTTCCATGGTTTCGACAGCGAACATGCCACGCTGCGCGAGATTCTCGAAGCCATCCGCCAGACCTATTGCGGCTCGATCGGTTGCGAGTACATGTACATCTCCGAGATCCAGCAGAAGCGCTGGATCCAGGCCCGGCTCGAAAGCCTTCGCGCCACGCCGCGCTTTGATGTCGATACCAAGCGTCGCATTCTCGGCCGCGTCACCGCCGCCGAGACGCTGGAGCGTTACCTCCACACCAAGTACGTCGGCCAGAAGCGCTTCTCGCTCGAAGGCGGCGAATCCATGATCGTGGCGATGGACGAGATCGTGCGCGTGGCCGGCACCCACGGCGCGCAGGAGATCGTCATCGGCATGGCCCACCGCGGCCGTCTCAACGTGCTGGTCAACGTGCTCGGCAAGTCGCCGTCGATGCTGTTCTCGGAGTTCGAAGGGAAGGCTGCGGCGGATCTGGCTTCCGGCGACGTCAAGTACCACATGGGCTTTTCCAGCGACGTGATGAGCCCGGGTGGTCCGGTGCACCTGTCGCTGGCCTTCAACCCCTCGCACCTGGAAATCATCAACCCGGTGGTGGCCGGCTCGGTCTATGCGCGCCAGTTCCGCCGCGACGACGTCGAGAAGAAGTAGGTCGTCGGCGTGCTCATCCATGGTGATGCGGCGGTGGCCGGGCAGGGCGTCAACCAGGAGATGCTCAACTTCTCGCAGACGCGCGGCTACGGTACCGGCGGTACCGTGCACATCGTGGTCAACAACCAGATCGGCTTCACCACCTCGGATCCGCGCGACATCCGCTCCTCGCTGTACTGCACCGACATCTTCAAGATGGTCGAGGCTCCGATCTTCCACGTGAATGGCGACGATCCCGAGGCGGTCGCGCTGGTCACCCAGCTCGCGGTGGAATTCCGCAACGAGTTCAAGAAGGATGTGGTGATCGATCTGGTGTGCTTCCGCAAGCTCGGCCACAACGAGCAGGACGAGCCGATGGTCACGCAGCCGCTGATGTACCGCAAGATCGCTTCGCATCCGGGGACGCGCCAGATCTATGCCGACCGGCTGGTGGCCGAGGGTTCCATCCCGCCGGATGAGCCGGAGGCGGTGATCCGCAGCTACCGCGAGCACCTCGACCGTGGCGAGTTGCTGTCCAACCCGGTGCTGTCGGGCCACAGCAGCAAGTTTGCCGTCGACTGGACGCCGTACGTCGGACAACGCTACACGGACGAGGCAGACACGGCCATCCCCCTGGCCGAGGCACAGCGCCTAGCCGAGGGACTGACCGCCGTGCCCGAGGGTTTCAGCCTGCATTCGCGCGTCGACAAGATCATCAAGGACCGCGCCGCCATGGGGCGTGGCGAACTGCCTCTGGACTGGGGCATGGGTGAAAACCTGGCCTATGCCAGCCTCGTCGCGCAGGGCTACGGCATCCGCATCTCGGGCGAGGACGTCGGGCGCGGAACCTTCTTCCACCGCCACGTCGTATTGCACGACCAGAAACGTGAGCGCTGGAACGACGGTACCTGGATTCCGCTGCAGAACATCCGCGAAGGCCAGGGGCCGGTGCAGATCTTCGACTCGGTGCTGTCCGAGGAGGGCGTGCTCGCCTTTGAATACGGCTACGCCACCGCCGTGCCCAACGAGCTGGTGGTGTGGGAGGCCCAGTTCGGCGACTTCGTCAACGGCGCCCAGGTCGTGCTCGACCAGTTCATCAGTTCCGGCGAGGCCAAGTGGGGCCGCCTGTGCGGGCTTACGCTGATGTTGCCGCACGGCTACGAAGGCCAGGGGCCGGAACACTCCTCGGCGCGTCTGGAACGCTTCATGAACATGGCGGCCGAGACCAACTGGCAGGTCTGTGTGCCGACCACGCCGCCGCAGGTCTTTCACCTGATGCGCCGTCAGATGGTGCGCAAGGTGCGCAAGCCGCTGGTCATCATCACGCCGAAGTCGCTGCTGCGCCACAAGGAAGCGATCTCGTCGCTCGAGGACCTGTCCAACGGCCGCTTCCAGACGGTCATCGGCGAGACAGAGAGTCTCGATCCGAAGAAGGTTAAGCGCATCGTGCTGTGCCAGGGAAAGATCTACTACGAACTGCTGGCGTACCGTCGCGAGCAGGGCATCACGGATACTGCGCTGGTGCGCATCGAGCAGCTCTATCCCTTCCCGGCCGAAAGGCTGGGCGAGGTACTGGCGCAGTTCCCGAAGGCGAAGGAGTTCGTGTGGTGCCAGGAAGAACCGCGCAACCAGGGCGCGTGGTACTGGCTGGCCTCGCGCCAGCATCTGGCCAACGTGCTGGGGGCTGACCGCAAGCTGCTGCTGGTTTCGCGCCATGGCGCGGCGTCGCCGGCGGTGGGCTACTACGCCAAGCACAACCTGCAGCAGAAAACGATCATCGAAAACGCTTTCGGTCCCCTCAAGGACTGATCCAGCGCCAACGCGAAACAGAACAGGCAACAGGGAGAAGACTCCATGCTGATCGAAGTGAAAGTGCCGCAACTGTCGGAATCCGTTTCCGAGGCGACGCTGGTGAAATGGCACAAGAAGGAAGGCGAGGCCGTTTCGCGCGACGAAAACCTCATCGACATCGAGACCGACAAGGTCGTGCTTGAAACGCCGGCGCCGGCGGACGGCGTGATCGTCAAGATCATCAAGACCGACGGGGATACCGTGACTTCGGGTGAGCTGATCGCCCAGATCGACACCGAAGCCAAGGGTGCCGCCAAGGCGGCTTCGGCTGCCGCTCCGGCCAAGGCGGCCGAAGCCAGCGCGCCCGCTGCAGCCACGAGTGCCGCGGCCAGCCCTGCTGCGCGCAAGATCCTCGCCGAGAAGGGCGTGGCCGCCGACGAAGTATCCGGCACCGGTCGTGGCGGCCGCGTGACCAAGGAAGACGCCGTTTCCGCCGGCAGCAGCGCTGCGCGCGCACCGTCGGCGGCCTCAGCCGAGCGCGACGCCAGCGACCGCCCCGAGGAGCGCGTGCCGATGACGCGCCTGCGCGCCCGCATTGCCGAGCGCCTGATCCAGTCGAAGAACGAGAACGCCATCCTGACGACCTTCAACGAGGTCAACATGGCGCCGGTCATGGAGCTGCGCAAGAAGTACGGCGAGCGCTTCGAGAAGGCGCACGGCGTGCGCCTGGGCTTCATGGGCTTCTTCGTCAAGGCGGTGGTCGCCGCGTTGAAGAAGTACCCCATCGTCAATGCCTCGGTCGACGGCAACGACATCATCTATCACGGCTACGTCGACGTCGGCATCGCCGTGGGCAGTCCGCGTGGCTTGGTGGTGCCGATCATTCGCGATGCCGATCAGCTGTCGCTGGCCGACATCGAGAAGAAGATCGGCGAGTTCGGCGCCAAGGCCAAGGACGGCAAGCTCACCATGGAAGAGCTCACCGGCGGCACCTTCTCGATCTCCAACGGCGGGGTGTTCGGCTCCATGCTGTCGACGCCCATCATCAACCCGCCGCAGTCGGCCATCCTCGGCATCCACGCAACCAAGGACCGCCCGGTGGTGGAGAACGGCCAGATCGTGATCCGCCCGATCAACTATCTCGCCCTGTCCTACGACCACCGCATCATCGACGGCCGCGAGGCCGTGCTGAGCCTGGTCGCGATCAAGGAAGCGCTGGAAGACCCCGCGCGCCTGATCCTCGACCTGTAACCGATGCACGCGCGGCTACGGCGGGCCACCCCCGCCACGGCCGCGTAGCACACCTCAACGGAGACGAACACCGATGTCCACCCGTGAATTCGACGTACTCGTGATCGGCGGCGGGCCGGGCGGCTACGTCGCGGCCATCCGCGCCGCCCAGCTCGGTTACAAGACCGCCTGCTGCGAGTCCAACCCCTATGCCGACCCCAAGGGCGAGCCGCGTCTGGGCGGCACCTGCCTGAACGTGGGCTGCATTCCGTCCAAGGCGCTGCTGCACACCTCGCATCTGTTCGAAGAGGCGGGCCACGGTTTCGCTGAGCAGGGCATCGTCGTCGGCAAGCCCAAGATCGACGTCGCGCAGATACTCAAGCGCAAGAACGGCATCGTCGATCAGCTTACCGGTGGCATCAAGGGCCTGTTCAAGAAGAACAAGGTCAGCTTCATCGCCGGTCACGGCCGCTTCGTCGCGCGTGAAGGCGAGCGCTGGCGCGTCGCGGTGGGGGATGAGGAAGTGTTGGCCACGAACGTCATCGTCGCCACCGGCTCGCGCCCGCGTCACCTGCCGGACGTCGAGGTGGACAACAAGGTCGTGTGCGACAACGTCGGTGCGCTGGACCTCGAAAACGTGCCGAAGAAGCTCGCCGTCATCGGCGCCGGCGTCATCGGTCTGGAAATGGGCTCGGTGTGGCGTCGCCTCGGCGCCGAGGTCACCGTGCTCGAAGCCCTGCCGGATTTCCTGGGCGCGGCCGACGTGGATGTGGGCAAGGAAGCGCTCAAGATCTTCACCAGGCAGGGTCTCGACATCCAGCTAGGCTGCAAGATCGGCGAGGTCAAGAAGACCCGCAGCGGCGTTTCCATCGACTACACCGACAAGGACGGCAAGGCCCACAAGCTCGCTGCCGACCGCCTCATCGTGTCGGTGGGGCGTGTGCCCAACACCGACGGCCTGGATGCCGACCGCGTCGGCCTGAAGCTCGATTCGCGTGGCTTCATCGAGGTCGATGACCACTGCGCTACTGAGTTGCCCGGCGTGTGGGCGGTGGGCGACGTGGTGCGCGGGCCCATGCTCGCGCACAAGGCCATGGAAGAGGGGGTGATGGTCGCCGAAGTCATCAACGGCCAGGCCGGTCACTGCGACTTCAACACCGTGCCGTGGGTGATCTACACCGCGCCCGAGATCGCCTGGGTGGGCCGCACCGAGCAACAGCTCAAGGCCGACGGCGTCCAGTATCGCGCCGGCAAGATCCCCTTCGCCTTCAACGGCCGCGCCATGGGCATGGCTGCCCCCGAAGGCTTCGCCAAGATCCTCGCCGACGCCGAGACCGATCGCATCCTCGGCGTGCACATCGTCGGTGCCGGCGCCTCGGAGCTGATCAGTGAGGCCGTCGTCGCCATGGAGTTCGCCGGCGCCGCCGAAGACCTCGCCCGCATCTGCCACGCCCACCCGACCATGTCGGAAGTGGTGCACGAAGCCGCGCTGGCGGTCGACAAACGGCCGCTGCACTTCTGACGTTTCACGGCCCGCTTCGGCGGGCCGTATCTTTCCCCCATGACCGAATCTGACTGCGGCGCCATCGTGGCTGCCTACCGTGCCGCGCTCACCGAGCGCGGCTTCACCGCCGACCCCTCCCAACAAGCCGCCATCGCCCGCCTGCAGCGTCTCGCCGATGAACTGGCCGCGCCGCCCGCCGGCTTCCTGAGCCGTTTGTTCAGCAAGCCCAAGCCGCCGCGCAGCGTATATCTGTGGGGTGGAGTAGGGCGCGGCAAGAGCTTCGTCATGGACTGCTTCTTCGAGGCCGCGCCGGAGCCGAAGAAGCGCCGCGTGCATTTTCACGCCTTCATGCAGGAAGTGCAGAACTACCTGCGCCGGCTGAACAACGCGCCCGACCCGCTCGCCAGGGTGGTCGAGCGCATCGCCGCCGAGGCGCGGCTCTTCTGCTTCGACGAATTTCACGTCTCCGACATCGCCGACGCGATGATCCTCGGGCGGCTCCTCGAATCGTTGCTGGATGCCGGCGTGGTCTTCGTCATGACCTCCAACTACCCGCCCGACGGCCTCTACCCCCACGGTCTGCAGCGCCAGCGCTTCATCCCCACCATCGATTTGATGAAGCGCCGTTTCGACGTGCTCGAAGTCGACGCCGGCACCGACTACCGCCTGCGCGCGCTGGAAGACATGCAGACCTGGGTCGTGCCGGCCGATGCCGCCGCCGAAGCGCGGCTGGCGGATGATTTCGCACGCCTCGCGCAGCACTCTGCGCAACCCGGCCAGATCGAAGTGCTGGAACGCATCTTCCCCCTGCGCGGCCGCGCGGCCGGCGTGATCTGGTTCGACTTCGCCACCTTGTGCGACGGCCCGCGCTCACAGAACGACTACCTCGAGATCGCCCGCGAGCACCACACGCTGCTGCTCTCCAACGTGCCGCGCATGACTCCTGCTGAAGCCTCCGCAGCGCGCCGCTTCACGTGGCTGATCGACGTGCTGTATGACTGCCGCGTCAATCTCGTCGTCAGCGCCGAGGTTGAGGCGCATGAGGTGTACGTCG
>JBFHJY010000105.1:0-7403 GCA_041595655.1 Azoarcus sp. | reverse complement strand
GCGTCGAGCGAAGCCGAGGCGCGTGCCAAACAGCGCGCGCTGGATGAACTGCTGCCGCCCGCGACCTCGCTGCGCCAGCTCGGGAGCTTCATCGGCCAGGACTGTTCGGACTGGGATCTCGACGCGCCGGTGCCGCAACTGCCGCCGCTCGAAACCTTCAGCGGGCCGCAGGGCCGTTACGCCACCATCCTGCGCATCATCGCCACCGAACGCCCGACGCTGCGCGGTCTGATCGGCCGGCTCGCGGCCGGCGGCGGCCACTGCACCATGGTCGGCACGCCCGAGCAGATCGCCGACCGCATGGAGCACTGGTACCGCAACCAGGGCGCGGACGGTTTCAACCTGATGCCGCCGAGCCTGCCGGATTCGCTGCAGGACTTCGTCGATCACGTCGTGCCGGAACTGCAGCGCCGTGGCCTGTTCCGTCGCGACTACGAAACGGCCACCCTGCGCGGTCACCTCGGCCTCGCCCGGCCGCGCGGCAGATAGGCGTGCCGGAGTCCATCCGCCCGTGGTTCGGGGCGACAAGCACGGTCTGAACGGAAGCTGCAGATGAACGTCCTGAACATTTTCGGCTGCGGGCGCGCGGCACGCACTCTGGCACGCCTGTGGGGGAAGTCCGGCGCGCTCACGATCGGTGATGTGCTGACGCGTTCGCCGGCCAGCGCCGCGGAAGCGGTCGAGCGCGTTGGTCAGGGACGCGCCGTCGCCTCGCTCGACGCCATGCGTCCTGCGGCACTGTGGATGCTTGGCGTGCCCGACCGGGACATTGCCGCAGCTGCGCTGGCGCTGACGGCCTCCGGCCATGTGCGCTCCGGCGACGGCGTGTTTCATCTGTCGGGCTTCACCTCGTCGACCGCGCTGGCGCCGCTGCGCGAAGCCGGCGCCCGCATCGCCAGCGTGCATCCGGTGATGAGTTTTGCCGACCCGCTGCTCGCGGCGGCCCGCTTTGCCGGCACACCCTGCGGCATCGAGGGTGAAGCCACGCTGGCGGCCGAACTGGCCGGGCTGTTCGGTGCCATCGGGGGCGAATGCTTTGCGCTCGATGGCTCGCAGAAGCCGCTTTATCACGCCGGCTCGGTGTTCGCGTCCAACTTCCTCGTCGTCATCCTCGATGTCGCGCGCAAGGCCTACGTCGATGCCGGGGTGCCGCATGACGTTGCCGACCGCATGCTCGCTGCGATTTCGCGCGGCGCACTCGACAACGTCCTCGCGCTCGGCGCCCGTGATGCCCTTACCGGACCGGCAGCGCGGGGGGATCGTGAGGTGGTCGCGATCCAGAATGCCGCGGTGGCAGACTGGGACGCGGACAGCGGCAGGGCCTATGCAGCGCTGTCTGCACTGGCCTTTCGGCTGGCGGCGGAACGCCCTGCGTGATGATTGCGCAAACGGTGTGTGACACGAGATGAGGCGGTGGAAGACACGCATGCTGCGTCTGGCCGTGATCCTGCGGCGGCATCGCGGCATCATCGCGATCTTCGGCTTCCTGTCCGGTGTGGCGAGCTTCGTGCTGGTCGATCGCCAGGAGGATTTCGCCAGCGTGATTGCGCTCTTGATGCTGGTGAGCTGGCTCTGGTTGATGCTGGAGAACGTGCTGCGGCACTGGCTGGACGTGCGCTTTCATTTCAGGCTGCCAGCCCCCCTGCTGCGCTATGCGACACAGCTCATTCACCAGGAAAGCCTGTTCTTCGTCCTGCCGTTTCTGCTGTTTGCGACCGTGTGGAACAGCGCGCAGGCGATCTTCACCGGTGCCCTGATCTGTGCCGCGCTCGTGTCGGTCATCGATCCCGTCTATTACAAATGGCTTGCACCGCGGCGCTGGCTCTATCTGGGCTATCACACGCTGGCGCTGTTCGTGGTGCTGATGACCGCGCTACCCATCATCCTGCACATCCCGACGCCGCAGAGTTACCTGTACGCACTGGGCGCGGCAGTGGTGCTGTCCTTCCCCAGCCTTGCCGTCGCGATCAGGGGCCATGGCCGCTGGCGTGGGGCGCTGCTGATGCTGCTGGTGGTCACGCTGGGCGTCGTCGGCTGGTACGGACGGTTCTGGGTGCCGCCCGCGACGCTGCGCCTGACCGACGTGTCGGTGGCGCTGCAGATGGATCGGGAACGCCGCGCACCGCAGGAGCCCGTCGGCCGCGTTGGCACCGCCCAGTTGCACGAGCGCGGTCTCTACGCCTACACCGCAATCGATGCGCCCCTCGGTCTGACGGAGCGCATCCACCACGTCTGGCTGCTCGACGGAGAGGAAGTCGACCGCATTGCGCTGGACATCCAGGGTGGTCGGGAGAAGGGTTATCGCGCCTGGACGCACAAGCAGAACTTCCCCGAGGATGCGGTCGGGCAGTGGCGGATCGAGGTGCTGACCGAAGCGGGCCAGATGATCGGCCGTCTGCGCTTCGAGGTGGTGGAAGGAGCTGAAGCCTCGCCGCCCGAAGACGCCTCCGGCGATGTCCGCATTGATCCACCAGCGCCCGAACCGGAGGAACCGTCAACCGATCGGGCGGTGGAGGCCGACCCGGCCGGGCCGACGTGACTCGCTCGCCATCGGCGCCATCCTTCAAGCTTTTCGTGAAAGCAATGCAATGACGAACAACACGGTCGTGCCGGCACAGATGGTGGCTGCCTATGAGGCAGCGGAATATCACGTACTGATGGAGGACGCCTTCGTGCTGCGGATCGGTCAGCACAGCGCAGAGCTGTCTCGGCTGATGGCCGATCAGGGTATGGTCTCAGCCGCCTTCATCACGGCCTGCAATCCTCACGGCCAGCTGCTCGGCGCTGCCGACAACGCCACCCGCACGGCGGCGCTGGGGGCCGAGCTGGAACGATTTGCGCCGCTGGTGCTGCCGGCGCGTGGCGTGGATCCGAGCGGACGCTGGATGGATGAGTCGGGCTTTCTCGCGCTGGGTTGTCCGCCGGCCATCGTCGAGGCGCTGGGGCGTCGCCACCGTCAGAACGCCATCGTGCTGTGCAGCGCGGACGCCATACCGCGGCTGCAGTTGCTGCGTTGAACAATGCTTTGCTGCACGGCCGGCTCTGCTGCGGTAGGCATGTGCCGCATTAACCGGCAAACTTGAAGGTCTGTTCCCTGCCCGGAATCATGCCTTGTTCCGCTTCTTCGAAAATCGTGTCGACCCCTACCCTGAAACCCCGCCGACGCCGGCGCCGAAGGGTTTCTTTGCCTTCCTGTGGGCCGGCACCGAGGGGCTGCGGCCCTTCGTGCTCGGGCTGACCCTGCTGACGGCGTCGATCGGTGCCTTCGAGGCCGTGCTGTTCGCGATGCTGGGCAGGGTGGTGGACTGGCTGGCCACGGTCGATCCGGCCAATCTGTGGGCAGAGGAAGGCGGCACGCTGGCGATCCTGGTCGGCGTCATCGTTGCCAGCATCGGGCTGGTGGCGCTG
Organism: Azoarcus sp.; assembly: GCA_041595655.1. Lineage (GTDB taxonomy): Bacteria > Pseudomonadota > Gammaproteobacteria > Burkholderiales > Rhodocyclaceae > Pseudazoarcus. The sequence continues at coordinate 3,995 of JBFHJY010000105.1, read as the reverse complement.
CAGACCACGGTCAAGCACCAAGCGCTGGCGGGTAACTTCCCGATGCGGCTGCGCTGGAATTTCCACCGCATGATGCTCGACCAGAGCATGAGCTTCTACCAGGACGAGTTTGCCGGGCGCGTGTCGGCCAAGGTCATGCAGACTGCACTGGCGGTGCGCGACACGGTACTGATCCTGACCGACATCCTGGTCTTCGTGACGATCTACTTCGTCACCATGATCTTCGTCGTCGGCGGTTTCGACCTGTGGATGGTCGTGCCTTTCCTCGGCTGGCTGGTACTGTACCTCTGCGCGCTGTGGGTCTTCGTGCCCAGGCTCGGCAAGGTTTCCCGTGCGCAGGCCGATGCGCGCTCGCTGATGACCGGTCGCATCACCGACGCCTACACCAACATCGCCACCGTCAAGCTGTTCTCCCACGCCGGCCGTGAGGCGGCCTATGCGCGCGGCGCGATGAAGGAATTCATGACCACCGTGCATGCGCAGATGCGGCTGGTGTCGGGCATCGAGATCGTCAATCACGTGTTGTCGATGACGCTCATCATGAGCACTACCGGCGTCGCGCTGTGGCTGTGGACGCAGGGTCAGGTCGGCGTTGGTGCGCTGGCCGCGGCCGGCGCCATGGCGCTGCGCCTGAACGGCATGTCGCACTGGATCATGTGGGAGATGGCGCAGCTGTTCGAGCAGGTCGGCACCGTGCAGGACGGCATCAATACGCTGTCGTTGCCCCGCAGTGTGGTCGACCGGCCGGATGCCAGGCCGCTGGCCGTGCCGCGCGGTGAGATCCGCTTCGACCACGTGCGCTTTGCCTACGGCGCCGGGCCGGAGGTGCCGCCCGTCATCGACGACCTCACGCTGACGATCCGCCCCGGCGAGAAGATCGGTCTGGTTGGCCGCTCCGGCGCGGGCAAGTCGACCATCGTCAACCTGCTGCTGCGCTTTCATGACGTTGAATCGGGCCGCATCCTGATCGACGGGCAGGACATTGCCGAGGTCACGCAGATCAGTTTGCGCGAGCACATCGGCATGGTCACGCAGGACACCTCGCTGCTGCACCGCTCGGTGCGCGACAACATCCTGTACGGGCGGCCGGATGCCTCGGACGAGCAGATGATCGCCGCCGCCAAACGGGCCGAGGCGCACGACTTCATCCTCGGCCTGTCCGACCTGCACGGGCGCTGCGGCTACGACGCGCACGTCGGCGAGCGCGGCGTGAAGCTCTCCGGCGGCCAGCGCCAGCGCATCGCCATTGCGCGCGTGATGCTCAAGGACGCGCCCATCCTGCTGCTGGACGAGGCCACCAGCGCGCTCGATTCCGAGGTCGAAGCCGCCATCCAGGGCAGCCTGTACCGCCTGATGGAAGGCAAGACCGTGGTCGCCATCGCCCACCGCCTGTCCACCATCGCCGCGATGGATCGCCTCATCGTGCTCGACCACGGCCGCATCGTCGAGGAGGGCGACCACCACAGCCTGCTTGCCCAGGGTGGCATCTACGCGCGGCTGTGGGCCCACCAGAGCGGCGGCTTCCTGGTCGATGAGGACGAGGACGACGCCACGTCGGCGGCTTCGCAATCCGTGCCGGTCTAGCCGTCACATGCGAAAGGATTGAAAACCGCTACCCCCAGCGCCGTGAAATCACGCTGATTGCGCGTAGCTGCGGTCAGGCCGTTGGTTGCGGCTTGCGGCGATGATTGCGTCTTCGTAGAGCGTGTCGGACTGACGGTGCATGAGCTTTGCCCATTTCCGGAAGGCGGCGGCGTCCATTGGGAGGACGTTGTAGGCGCAGGCTACGAGTTCGAGCCAGGCTTCGAGCTCGGCGGCCTTGGTCGGGTCTTGTTCGCGGGTGAGTTCGATGCCGGCCTGAATCTCGCCCAGAGTGACGGCAGACAGGAACAGCGAGGCGTCATCGACGGACTGCAGCCAAGCCACGACGGCGCCGTGAGGTTTGGGTTTGCGCAGTTCGGAGACGACGTTGGTATCGAGCAGGTACATGCCGGTCAGCTCAGCGCTTCGGGCGTGCGGCGCAGGGCCTTGCCGCGCGGCGGCACTTGCAATTCGGTACGCGCCTGATCCGACAGCAGCAATTCCTTGAGCGAAGGTCTTGCGGCGGATTGCAAGCGGCGCCATTCCTGCACCGGGATCAGCACCGCCGCTTCGGCACTGCGACGGGTCACCATCTGCCGGCCTTCAGACAGACAGGCGTCGAGAAATTCATTGAATCGCGCTTTGGCGTCTTGTACGGGCCATGAATGCATGAGAGCACCTGTATGACTGGTCAGATAACTGGTTTGTGCTTGGCTGCTTGCCCTGTCAATCAAGTGCGGTGCGCTCACGGCAACTCCCTCACCCTCACAAACACCGGAAATCGCGGCTTCCCCTTCGGCGTCAGTTCCCGATAACGGTAGGTCACCAGACTCCCGAGCGCTGGCGGGTTGCGGCGTTGGGCGTCGGTGAGGCCGCTGCCGAGACCGAAACGGCGACCGTCGGGGGTTTCGACCAGCAGGGAGCCGGTCATGCCGCGCAGACGACCCTTGCCGGGCAGGTGGGCAATGACGCGGGCCTCGTCGTCGAGCCAGGGCGTGAGCTTGAGTACGGCGGGGCTGCGGCCGGGCGACCAGTGGGCGTCGGCATGGTGGAGCATCAGGCCTTCGCCGCCGGCATCGACCACTTCATCGAAGCATTGCTGCAATTCTGCGCGGTTGGCGACGCGGCGTTGCGGGGCGGCTTGCAGCCACGGGGCGTTTGCCGAGATGACGATGTGGCGGATGCGTTCGATGCGGATGGTGAAGGTTCCGGGCGCGCCGGGCAGGTCGAACACCATGTAGCGCACCTTGCGCCAGGCGGGGTCTGCGGGGGCATTACGACGGACGAGGCCGGAGAGGCGGTCGAAGGTGCGACGGCCCATCCACAGTTCGCCATCGAGCGTTTCCGGTGGCAGGGCGGCGGTGAACCACTCGGGTGCGGCAATGGTGCCGCCACCGCGCAGGGTGAGGGCATGGCCGTCCCAGCGGGCGCGCACGCCGTCGTACTTTTCGCTCACCCAGTAGGGCGAGGGGTCGATGCCGTCGTGGTAGCGACCGGCCAGCATGGGTGGCAGTGGGGTCTCATCGGCGGTTGCCGCGGGTGCGTTCAGTGCCAGCCAGATGAAGCAGAGGAGGCTGAACAGGCCTCGAGTGATCATGTCGGGTGCCTTCGCCGCAAGTGGTAGTGTATGCGCATCTTTGATGCTATGGGCATACTACATCAGCATTGAAGGCGCATTGCTCTCTGCATGCGTCTTGCGCAGCTGACAAGGCGTGGCAGAGGATCAGCCGGTGCCGGGCGGTCGATCAGTTTCAGGTTGGTCTCGGAAGATGCGGCGCCCCGCCTCCTGTTCCTCGCGCAGAAAGCCGGTCGCGATTGTTCAGCGTAACACCAGCACCGGCACGGGCAGACTGCGCAGCAGGTTGGTGGTGGTGCTGCCGATCATCAGCTGGCGGATGCGGGAGTGGCCGTAGGCGCCGATCACGACGAGGTCGATGGCCTGTGCGGCGGCGTAGTCGCCGAGCACTGTTTCCGGTTCGCCGTCGATGCTGGCGAGCGTGACTTCGAAGCCTTTTGCGGCCAGTTCGGCCTGCGCCCAGGCCTGCGCGTCGCGCATGGCGGCGCCGGTGCCGGCGCTGACGATGTGACAGGGCAGGCCGGTGAGCAGCGGGCTGGCGGCGACGCGTTCGACGGTCTTGCGCCCGGTGGGGCTGCCGTCGAAGGCGATCATGAAGCGTTCGGGCGTCCGGTAGTGCGCGGCGGTGGCCAGGATGGGCTTGTGGATGGCGCGGATGACGCGTTCCAGACGGTGGTTCTGCACCGGCTGGTCGGCCGCGCCGGGGCCGACGTGGCGGCGACCGAGCACGACCAGGCGGGTGGTTTCCTCCATCTCGCCCAGCGTCTCGACCAGCGTGCCGTGGCGCTGTCGGCCTTCAGGCGCCTTGACACCAAGCTCTGCGGCGCGGCCGCGTGCG
>JBFHJY010000104.1:0-7409 GCA_041595655.1 Azoarcus sp. | reverse complement strand
CGTCCGGGCCATGGGCGTACCGCCGGACGGACTGATGGTCTGGTTGGGGCCGGCCATCGGCCCGGCGGCCTTCGAGGTCGGCGATGAAGTGCGGGCTGCCTTTCTCGAGCACGACATGGCCGCTGCCGCGGCCTTCGTGCCGGGCCGGACGGCCGGCAAGTGGATGGCCGACATCTATGCGCTGGCGCGTCAGCGACTGGCTGCCCTTGGGGTTGATCAGGTCTTTGGAGGGGGGCTTTGCACGGTGTCTGATCGCACGCGCTTCTATTCCTATCGGCGTGACGGAGTGACCGGACGGTTCGCGTCGCTGGTGTGGATAACGCCGCGTGAGGGCCCGTGTTACTGATCGCGCCCGCTGTCGGTCCCGTCGTCCGGGCTGAAGGCTTCGGTCGCGTCGCGACGGTCCTTTGCGCGCCGTCGCGCGGGTGTTCCGAAGATCCACAGGAACAGTGCGAGCGGGCCGAGGCCGGCGAACACGAAGGTCAGCACACCGCCCACCGGGTTCGGGTGGGCGATCGAGACCATCAGGACGACGTACATCCAGGCGATTGCAATCAGATACATGGGCGGCATTGTAGCTGCCCGAGCGGGTTCAGGCGGAGGATGTGATGAGCGATGGCGCGCAGGAGCTGTGGGCGAAGATGTGCGCGCAGATGCAGCAGGCGCTCCTTGGGAAGGGCGGCGACGCCTCGCCTCAATGCGGGGCGCTGGAGGCCTTGCAGCGTGAGCTTGCCGAGCGTCATGCCCGCTTGTGGCAAGCCATGTTGTCGCGACCTCGGGATGGCACGGTTGCGGCGGTCGTGCCGGTGCCTCCGGGCGATCGCCGTTTTTCGGCCCCGGCGTGGGCCGAGAGCCCTTTCCATGACTACCTGCGTCAGGCTTATCTGCTCAATGCCGACTACATGATGCGCGCGGTCGAGGTCATGGATTTTCCCGACGCCGGCAGTCGTGGCCGGGCCGCCTACATGACGCGCCAGATCGTCGATGCGCTGTCGCCGGCGAATTTCGCTGCGACCAATCCGGAGTTCATCCAGAGCGCGCTCGAATCCGAAGGTGAGAGCATCACCCGTGGCATTGCCAATCTGCTGGCCGACCTGGACAAGGGGCGTATCTCGACGAGCGACGAGAACGCCTTCGAGGTCGGGCGCAATCTGGCGGTTACGCGCGGCACGGTGATTCACGAGAATGCGCTGATGCAGCTGATCCAGTACGCCCCGGTCACCCCCAGGGTGGCGGCGCGGCCGTTGCTGATCGTGCCGCCGTGCATCAACAAGTACTACATCCTCGACCTGTCGCCGGAGAACTCCTTCGTGCGTTTCGTCGTCGAGGCCGGCTTCACGGTGTTCATGATCTCGTGGAAGAGCGCCGGCGAGGTCGAGGCGCATCTGGGTTGGGACGACTACGTCGCCTCGGGGGTGCTGGAGGCGCTGGAGGTGGTGCGTGAGGTGGGTCGTGTGCCGGACCCCAATGTGCTGGGTTTCTGCATCGGCGGCACGTTGCTGGCGAGTGCGCTGGCGATTGCCGCCAAGCAAGGCCGCGGCGAGGTGGCCTCGCTGACGCTGATGACCACGCTGCTCGATTTCGCCGAGGCCGGCGAGTTGGGGTGCCTGGTCGATGAGGCCACGATTGCCGCTCGGGAAAAGGCGATCGGCGCGGGCGGACTGATGTACGGGGCGGAGCTGGCGAGCGTGTTCGCCTCGCTGCGCGCCAACGACCTGATCTGGCCGTATGTGGTCGGCAACTATCTGAAGGGCCGCACGCCACCGGCCTTCGATCTGCTGTACTGGAACGCCGACAGCACCAATCTGCCGGGGCCGTTCGCGACGTGGTATCTGCGCAACATGTATCTCGACAACGCGCTGCGCGAGCCCGGGCGGCTGCGTATCCTCGGTGTGCCGGTCGATCTCGGCGTGATCAAGGCGCCGGCCTATCTGCTGGCAACTGCCGAGGACCACATCGTTCCCTGGCGTGGCGCTTATGCCTCACGCGGTCTGCTCGGTGGCGATACGAGCTTCGTGCTGGGTGCCAGCGGGCACATCGCCGGGGCGATCAATCCGGCGGCGCGCAACCGCCGCAGTTATCGTACGGCGAAGGAATGCGGTGTGGATGCGGACACCTGGCTGACGGGCAGCGAGGAGCATGCGGGCAGCTGGTGGCTGCACTGGATCGAATGGTTGCGTGCGCGGGGCGGGCGACAGGTGCCGGCACGCAAGCGCGCCGGAAACGCGCGGTTCCGCCCGATCGAGGCGGCGCCGGGGAGATACGTCAAGGAGCGGGTCTGATGGCCCGCAGATGCAGCGGCCGCGCGATGCGGTCGGGTCTGGAGGAGAGAGGAAAATGACACGAGTGGCTCTTGTAACCGGTGGCATGGGTGGTCTGGGCGAGGCGATCTGCATCAAGCTGTCGGCGCTGGGATACCGCGTGGTGACGACGTATTCCCCGTCCAACGCCAGGGCCGAGGAATGGCTGAAGAACATGCAGAACATGGGCTACGGCTTCCGTGGTTTCGAATGCGACGTGTCGGACTTCGATTCCTGCCAGGCCTGCGTCGAGGAGGTGACCAGGTCGGTCGGCCCGGTGGACGTGCTGATCAACAACGCCGGCATCACGCGCGACATGACCTTCCGCAAGATGGGCAAGGACGACTGGGATGCCGTCATCCGCACCAACCTCGACAGTGTGTTCAACATGACCAAGCAGGTCATCGAAGGCATGGTCGAGCGGCGCTGGGGTAGGGTCATCAACGTGTCCTCGGTCAACGGCCAGAAAGGCGCCTTCGGTCAGACCAACTATTCGGCGGCCAAGGCCGGCGTGCATGGCTTCACCAAGGCGCTGGCGCTGGAAGTGGCGCGCAACAGCGTGACCGTGAACACCATCTCGCCGGGCTATATCGGCACCAAGATGGTGACCTCCATCCCGCAGGAGATCCTTGATTCCAAGATCCTGCCGCAGATCCCGCTCGGGCGGCTGGGCAAGCCCGAGGAGATTGCCGGGCTGGTGGCCTATCTGGCCTCCGAGGAGGCGGCTTTCGTGACCGGGGCGAACATCTCGATCAACGGCGGTCAGCACATGTATTGAGTCGCTGCAATAATTTTGCAGTGCAGCGATAAATTATTGTGTGGTTATAATCCACTGCATGTAGTCCATGATGCGTTGCCGCAAATTGCTTTGCGGTGCGCAGCTGGGCAAGGGCTTTCACACAAGCAGGGGGTTCGTCATGGCAACGAGAATCGCGCTGGTCACCGGCGCCATGGGTGGTCTCGGTACCGCAATCTGTCAGGCGCTGGCACGTGACGGTTTCACGGTGGTGGCGAACTGTCTGCCGGCCTACGAGCACAAGGACGCCTGGCTGGCCGAGCAGGCCGGGCTGGGCTTCGACTTCACGCCGGTCGAGGGCGACGTGTCGGACTACGATTCGTGCGCGGCGATGGTTGCCCGCATCGAAGCCGAGGTCGGGCCGGTCGATGTGCTGGTGAACAACGCCGGCATCACCCGCGACAAGTTCTTTCCGAAGATGGAAAAACCGATGTGGGACGCGGTGATCAACACCAACCTGAACAGCCTGTTCAACGTCACGCACCACATCTCGCCGAAGATGGCCGAGCGCGGCTGGGGCCGCATCATCAACATCTCTTCGGTCAATGGCGTGAAGGGCCAGGCCGGGCAGGTCAACTACTCGACGGCCAAGGCCGGTGTGCTGGGTTTCACCAAGGCGCTGGCCTCCGAGCTCGCGACCAAGGGCGTGACGGTGAATGCCATTGCGCCGGGTTACATCGCCACCGACATGGTGATGGCGATCCGCGAGGACATCCGTCAGGCGATCACCGATTCGGTGCCGATGAAGCGGCTCGGCAAACCGGAGGAAATCGGCGCCTTGTGCGCCTATCTGGCGTCCGATCTGGCCGGCTACATGACCGGCGCCACGCTCAACATCAACGGCGGTCTGCACATGTGCTGACGGTCGTTGCATGGAGAGTGATTGCATGGTGAAACCCCGCATTCAGGCGGGGTTTCCTTTGGGCGCGCTATAATCGCCGGCAATTTGCAGAATATCCGCGCGCGCCGAGGAGAGCACCGAGCATGGCCGACAAGATGCGTCTGATCAAGAAATACCCCAACCGCCGCCTGTACGACACCCGCACGAGTTCATACATCACGCTGGCCGACGTCAAGCAGCTCGTGCTCGAGCGCGAGGAGTTCCAGGTCGTCGATGCCAAGTCGGGTGAAGACCTGACCCGCTCCATCCTGCTGCAGATCATCCTCGAGGAAGAGGCCGGTGGTTCGCCGATGTTCAGCAGCGATCTGCTGTCGCAGATGATCCGTTTCTACGGCAATGCCACACAGGGCGTGATGGGCAAGTATCTGGAGAACAACATCAAGGCGTTCTCCGAGATGCAGGCCCGCATGCAGGAGCATGCGCAGTCGATCTATGGCGGCGACAATGCCGCGAGCCAGGACCTGTGGGCGCAATTCATGAACTTCCAGGGCCCCGCGCTCAACAGCGTGATGGGCGCCTATCTCGAACAGAGCAAGAAGATGTTCGAGCAGATGCAGCAGCAGATCGAGAGCCAGACGCGCAACATGTTTACCGGCTTCCCGTTCCCCGGCTTCAATCCTCCCGCCGATGACGGTAACGACAAGTCCGGCGACAAGAAGTGATGTCGGCCCGTGTGGCCGATGAAAGTGGCGATCAAATGACCCGAACTCTCCAGCAGGACGTCCCGCGCGTCGGCTTTGTCTCCCTGGGCTGCCCCAAGGCGACGGTCGACTCCGAAAACATCCTCACGCGTCTGCGTGCAGAAGGCTACGAAATCTCCGGCAGCTATGACGGGGCCGATCTGGTGGTGGTGAACACCTGTGGCTTCATCGATGCCGCGGTCGAGGAGTCGCTCGACGCCATCGGCGAGGCGCTGGCCGAGAACGGCAAGGTCATCGTCACCGGCTGTCTTGGTGCCAAGGAGGGGGTCGTGCAGACCGCGCATCCCCAAGTGCTGGCGGTGACCGGTCCGCATGCCACCGAGGAGGTCATGCAGGCGGTGCACGCGCACCTGCCCAAGCCGCACGACCCCTTCGTCGATCTGGTGCCGCCGCAGGGCGTGCGCCTGACCCCGAGCCATTACGCCTATCTGAAGATTTCCGAAGGCTGCAACCACCGTTGCAGTTTCTGCATCATCCCGTCGATGCGCGGCGATCTGGTCAGCCGGCCGATTCATGAGGTCATGAAGGAGGCCGAGGCGCTGGTCGATGCCGGTGTAAAGGAGATCCTGGTCGTCTCGCAGGACACCAGCGCCTACGGCGTGGACCTGCGCTACCGCACCGGTTTCTGGAACGGCCGTCCGCTCAAGACGCGCCTGCTTGAGCTGGCCAATGCGCTGGGTGACCTGGGCGTGTGGGTCCGCCTGCACTACGTCTATCCCTATCCCAGCGTGGATGACCTGATCCCGCTGATGGCCGAGGGCAAGATCCTGCCGTACCTGGACATTCCGTTCCAGCACGCCAGCCCGCGCATCCTCAAGGCCATGCGCCGCCCGGCCAGTTCCGAGAACGTGCTCAACCGCATCCGCAAGTGGCGCGAAATCTGTCCCGACCTGACCATCCGCTCGACCTTCATCACCGGTTTCCCCGGCGAGACGGAAGAGGATTTCCAGGAGTTGCTGCAGTTCCTGGCCGAGGCTGAACTCGACCGCGTCGGCGCCTTCTCGTACTCGCCGGTCGAGGGCGCCACCGCCAACGATCTGCCCGATCCGGTGCCCGAAGAGTTACGTGACGAGCGGCGCATGCGCCTGATGGCCTTCCAGGAAGACATCTCGACGCAGCGCCTGGAGCGCTGGATCGACCGCGAGATCGACGTGCTGGTGGATGACATCGACGAGGAGGGCGCAATCGCCCGTTCCTGCGCCGATGCGCCGGAGATCGACGGTCAGGTGATCATCCCTGATGGCGAGCATCTGGAGATCGGTGAGTTCGCCCGTGTGCGCATCACCGACTGCGATGTGCACGACCTCTACGCCAAGCCTGTCTGACGGAGGCCGTTCGCGCCCATGTACGAGTCCTCGCTGACGGCCCGCCAGGACGGACGCCCGATCATCGGGCTCGCGCTGGGCAGTGGCGCGGCGCGGGGCTGGGCGCACATCGGCGTGATCGCCGCGCTGGAGAAGGAGGGCATCCGGCCCGACGTGGTGTGCGGATGTTCCATCGGTGCGCTGGTCGGCGCGGCCTATGTGTCCGGCAAGGTGGTCGAGCTGGGCGAGTGGGTGTCCGCGCTGGAATGGCACGACGTCGTCGGCTTGCTCGATCTGAGCTTTCGGGGCGGCCTTATTCGCGGCGAGAAGGTGCTCGCCTACTGTGCGCAGCATTTCTTTGCCGATGATTTCGACGCCGTCGACCGGCCTTTTGCCTGCGTTGCCACCGAGCTGGCCAGCGGTCGAGAAGTGTGGTTGCGTGACGGAAAGCTGCCTGACGCCGTGCGGGCATCGATCGCCTTGCCCGGTCTTTTCTCGCCGGTAGAGCGTAATCATCGGGTGCTGGTTGACGGCGGCCTGGTCAATCCGGTGCCGGTATCGCTGTGCCGTGCGCTCGGTGCGGACATCGTGATCGCGGTCGAGCTGGGTTCCGGCCTGGTCGGACGTGCTCCCGACAAGAGGCTGGCGAAAGCCATGCCGCCCGCCGAGGAGGGGCTGGCGAGCCGGCTGCTGGGCAAGATCGGCATCGGCAACGGCGCGCCTGACGAAGCCGACAGCCTGCCCTCGCTGGCCGACGTCATCGCCTCGAGCATCAACATCATGCAGATGCGCATTGCGCGAAGCCGATTGGCCGGTGAGCCGGCCGACGTATTGATCTCACCGCGCGTGGCGCAGCTCGAGATGATGGAATTCCACCGCGCGAAGGAGGCCATCGACGAGGGGCATGAGGCGGTGGCGCGCGCGCGCGCCACGCTGCTGCATGCGCTCGGCAAGGACTGAAAGCAATGAATGACGCCGACCTGATCGCGCGCCTCGCTGTCATCGCCGGCAATGCGCAGGTGCTGACCGACGCACACGACAAGGCGCCGTGGCTCACCGACTGGCGCGGGCGCTATCACGGCGAGGCGCTGGCCGTGGCGTTCCCGGGCTCGACCGACGAAGTGGCGCAACTGGTGCGTGCCTGCAACGAGGCTGATGTCGCCATCGTGCCGCAGGGTGGCAACACCGGTCTGAGCGGCGGCGCCACGCCGCTGCGCGACGGGCGTTCGGTGGTCATCAACCTGTCGCGCATGCAGCGGGTGAGGGCAGTGGACGCGGACAACAACGCGCTCGTCGTCGAGGCCGGCTGCACGCTGGCGACCGTCCAGCAGATTGCTGCCGAGCAGGACCGCTTGTTTCCGCTGTCGCTGGCCTCCGAGGGCAGCTGCGAGATCGGCGGCAATCTGT
>JBFHJY010000103.1:0-7427 GCA_041595655.1 Azoarcus sp. | reverse complement strand
TCCGGTGCCGAGGATGCGCAGGCGATGTTCGACGCCTCCTTTGCGCTGATGACCGGTGAACTGGCACGGCTGCTGCCGGAGTTGATGGATGCGCTGGGCGGCGAGCTGGAAGCGGAGAAGCCGTCGAACGAAGGGGCTTTGATCACTTCGGATTCGCCCACCATTCCACCGTGGGAAGTGGCTGTCTAGGCGGCAGGACGGAAACGAACGCAGATGGCGGATGCCCCTGCGTACATCTCTGTGTTTGCGGAGAACCTGGCAAGTCTGGCAGCTCAGGCCGTGAAGGCTTGGATGCCGGTGATGGCGCGTCCAAGGATCAATGCGTGGATGTCGTGCGTACCTTCGTAGGTATTCACCACTTCCAGGTTCAGCATGTGGCGGATCACCGGATACTCGTCCGAAATGCCGTTTCCGCCCAGCATGTCGCGCGCACTGCGGGCGATTTCCAGCGCCTTGCTGCATGAATTGCGCTTCATGATCGAAGTCAGCTCCACCGCGGCCGAGCCTTCCTCGCGCATGCGCCCGAGTCGCAGACAGCCCTGCAGACCGAGCGCGATTTCGGTCAGCATGTCGGCAAGCTTCTTCTGTACCAGCTGATTGGCGGCCAGCGGTCGGCCGAACTGGTGGCGTTCAAGCACGTAGTCGCGCGCCGTGCGGTAGCAGGTCTCGGCGGCGCCGAGCGCGCCCCAGGCGATGCCGTAACGTGCGGAATTCAGGCAGGTAAAAGGTCCTTTCAGGCCGCGAACGTCTGCGAAGATGTTTTCATCCGGGCAGAACACCTCGTCCAGCACGATCTCGCCGGTGATCGATGCACGCAGGCCCATCTTTCCATGGATGGTCGGTGCGGACAGGCCTTTCCAGCCTTTCTCGAGAACGAAACCGCGGATCTCGCCGTCTTCATCTCGTGCCCACACCACGAAGACGTCGGCAATCGGGCTATTGGTGATCCAGGTCTTGGCTCCGCTGAGCAACCAGCCGCCGTCCACCTTGCGTGCGCGGGTCGTCATGCTGGACGGGTCGGAACCGTGGTCGGGCTCGGTCAGGCCGAAACAGCCCACCCATTCACCGCTGGCAAGCTTCGGCAGGTAACGGCGTTTGAGTTCTTCCGAGCCGAAGGTGTCGATCGGCAACATGACAAGCGAGGACTGCACGCTCATCATCGAGCGATAGCCCGAATCGACGCGCTCGACCTCCCGGGCGATCAGGCCGTAGCTGACGTAGCCCAGACCGGCACCGCCATATTCCTCTGCGGTCGTGGCGCCCAGCAGCCCCAGTTCTCCCATCTCACGGAAGATTTCGCGATGGGTACGCTCATGGCGGAAGGCGTCCTGCACGCGCGGCAGCAGCTTTTCCCGGCAATAGGCCTCGGCCGCGTCGCGCACCATGCGTTCCGTTTCGCTGAGCTGTTCTTCCAGACGCAGCGGATCGTCTCGATCGAAATTCGGGCGTGTGGCAGACATCTTCGCTTCCTTCGGCAGGAGGAAAGCCAAGCATCGCCTTCCGCAAAAGCACCGTCAAGCGGGCCGCATCACAGCGCTGCGGAGATCCTGTCAGCCAGATAGAACCATTCACGGCCAGCTGCGGCATCCGGATTCGGGAACAGGATGAGGCCGTCATGCGGCGCGGTGACGGGGGTACCGTCGGCGCGTGTGCCGATGGATTCTCCGGCACGCAAGGCGTCGAAGCTGTCCCAGTGATGCATGAACAGGTCGCCTTCATCGTGGCGGTCGACGACGTCGACGAGACGCAGATGCTCGATTCGGTCGACCGGCTTCGGAGCTGCGCCATCGGTCAGACCGAGGAAGGCCAGGGTATTGAGGATGCAGCGGCGTGCGACATCCACGGCCGCAGCATCGTCATGCTGACCGCACTCCACGGTGACGCCGTAACCACCCACGCTGCGCATGTATTCGGTGGTTCCGATACCGTAGCCCGGATCGGCTCCGGCATCGCCTGTCCTGCGACGCGCAACACCGCGGGCGTAGGTATCGAGCCAGCCATCGACGAAGCGGTGGATGCCCAGATGCCGCGCCATGGCGCGTTCCTCGGCGGAACGTGTGAAGGGCTCGAGCGGGCCGTCATTGTCGTCCGGGCCGAGCATGACGAAGGGCTCGCCCGGGGTGTGGAAGGAATGCAGGTCCAGCAACACATCATGCCGGGCCAGCAATGGACACAGCCAGTTGGCGACGTGATCCTCGAACTCGACGGGATGGTCGGTCGGTTGCAGGCGCCGGTTGAGGTTGCGCTGACCCTCCCGGCTGCGCTGCTTCCACGCCAGCGGATTGGCCACCGGCACGAAGGTGACGCTTCCTCGGCGGACAAGGATGTCACCCGAGTTCAGGGCAGTGAGGATTTGCCGGATGGCGAGGTTGCCGCACACTTCATTGCCATGCACCGCACCGAGCACGATCAGTTTCGGCCCGGTCGGATCGTTACCGAAGCGGTGGGCCTCCAACTCCAGATCGGAGATCCGGAAGCGTTCAGTAGCGGTCGGCATCATGGTCGGTCGTTGCTGCTCGAAGTGGTTTGAGTGCACACGCAGGTCTGAGTGAGGGCCATACTGAAGTCGTCGAATCAGTGATTTCTGCCGAATCAGATCACTCAGGCGGCTAAGGTACCGTGCCCCGGCAGGCTTGAGGAGCACGAAGATGGTCCGCCCTGTTCCTGACGGTGGGGTGTTCCTTGCGGACCGACCACCTGATGCGGACATAGTATGCAACACGCTGATTGGGCACGAACCGCCGATCTCGGTATTCTGGAACGGATGCAGGAGCTCCGATGTTTTTCCGACGGACGTTTTGCAACCAAGCTGGAGGTAGCCAACATGCCAAGCAACAAACCGGTCGAAAAGGCACATGGAACGGTCGATCAGGTCGCCGACAAGCTGCACGATGTGGTCGACAAAGCGGCCGAAAGTCTCGGCACGGCCGAGGAACGCCTGCGCGACGAGGCCAGGGAGGCTGCCGGAAAGGTGCGCGAAGGCAAGGAATTCGCCTGCACTCGGGGTGAGGAACTGGTCGGCAAGGTGACCGATTACGTTCGCGAGAATCCATTGACGGCACTCGGTATCGCCTTCGTCGCAGGGAGCATCTTCTCGGCGCTCAACCGTCGTCGCTGAAGCTTGCGATGGATCGCTCAGGCAAGGATTCCATCGATCCGGAGGATGATCGCGACGGGTTAGCGCGAGGTGAATCCGTTCGGGAGCAAGGGGCGTCCGAACCCCAGCTGCTCGCCCGGCTCGGCGAGTTGCGTGACGAGTTTGCCGAGTGGCTGAAGCAAGGTGCCAGGCTGTTCGGCGCCGAGAGCAAGCTGTTCGCTTCTTCCCTGCTGTTGATCGTGATCCTGGCCGTCACCGCGGCGTTCGTGCTTGCCGGCGCGTCGGTCTTTCTGGGTGGCGCGGCAGTCTTGTTGCTGATCGTGCATGGCGGGATGGATCCGGTAATCGCCATGCTGATCGGTACGCTCGCCTTGTGCGCGATTGCTGCAGGCTGTCTGTTCCGCATGCGTGGTCTGACGCGGCATCTGCGTTTCACGGAAAGCCGGCGCATGCTGTCCCGGCTGGCCGGCGGCGACGCTCCGGATGGTGATGGAGGAACATCGTGATTTTCGGTCATCTCGGACGGGTGCGCGAAGTGCAGGCGTTGAGCGCGGATGTGGCGAATCGCGAGATCCGCTTCCAGCGCAAGGTGGGCACATTCGGGACGGAACTGCATGAACGCTTCGGCAGCTTCCGTCTGTTGCTGGGAGGCTTTTCGGCAGGATTCCTGTTCGATCGCCTGCGTCCGCACTGGCGTGGAGTGCGCACGGGCAGCAATCTGGGGCTGTCGCTGTTGAAACTGCTGCCGCTGGTGGAGCTCGTCGGGCGGTCGATCAGCCGCAACGATGCGGGAGTGGATTGATCCCGGACCTGCGTGACGGGCATCAACCCGCGTGGCGGAAGGTGAGGTTGAAGCGTACCGCGCCGGTGAGTGGATGAATGCCGTCCCGGAGTGCAAGGATGCCGTGATAGCGCAGGCGCTCCGGTCCGCCCCATACGAGGATGTCGCCATGTTCCAACGGTACGCGTTGCGGGCGTTCGGTACGCATCAGGCCACCGAACTGGAACACGGCCGGCAGGCCGAGGGATACCGAAACGATGGGCCAGCCGAAGTCCCGTTCATCACGGTCCTGATGCAGGGACATGCGTGAGCCCGGCGCATAGCGGTTGATCAAACAGGCATCCGGGTCGAAGCCGGGAAAGCCCGCTTCGTCCGCGGCGCTCGTTGCAAGCTTGCGCAGCATGGATGGCATCTCCGGCCAGGGCTGGCCGCTGAGAGGGTCGATGGCCGAATAACGATAACCGGCCGCATCGGCCACCCAACCGAGCGCACCGCAACTGGTCATCGCCACCGACATGCGGTGCCCTCCCGGTGTATGCATGTGGCGGAATGGCGCTTGCGTGGCGATCTGTTCGATGGCCGCGAGCAGCTGCAGTGAGCAGCCGGCAGCTCGCCGCGGCAGCAGCACTGCAGCTTCAGCCAGTCTCAACGGCGGGTCGTCGAACAGTCCTGCGGGTGACATTCCGGTATCCACGGTCGCTATTGCAGGAGGACGTAGAGGGCCTGCAGTGTCTCGGCCTGGTCCTTGCGCAGACCGGCGCTGGCAATGTCGAGCACGATGAAACCGTGTCGGGCTGCCAGCCGCCGCACATGGGCTTCGGAGTGGGCATAGCGCAGCGTCGGCAACAGACGGAAATCATGTTCGTCGTCGCGTTCCAGCGTGAAGGCGAAGATGCCGTCGGGACGGAGCAGGCGGCGTATCTGCGCAAAGACCTCATCCAGCGCGCCGACATAGGTGAACACGTCGGCGGCGATGATCAGATCTGCCTGCCGGCTCTGTGCCGCGAGAAAGCGGTTCAGGTCGTCGTGCACCAGTTCGTCGTAGACGTCGCGATTGCCCGCCTGTTCGAGCATCGCCGTGGAAACGTCCACACCGATGAGAACATCGGCCTGTGGCGCAATCAGCGCGCCGCACAGCCCGGTGCCGCAGCCCAGATCGAGCACCCGGTGGAAGCGGCTACCGGATTCGAGCAGGGGCCGCAGCAGGCGTTCGTGACCGCGGTAAGCGAGCTGCTGGAGCAGATGCTCGTCGAAGTCGGCCGAATACTCGTCGAACAAGGATTCGACAAAGGTGCGCGGTGCCGCGTCAAGCGTTTCACCCAGGCACGCGGCGAGGTAGTAGCGATGCAGTTCGGCGTCGGCGCCGCTGTCGATCGCTCGGCGAAAGCTCTCCGCCGCATCGTCGAGCCGCCCCAGATCGCGCAACACGTTGCCGCGCACGCTCCAGGCCTCGGCCAGATGTTCTTCCTTCGAAAGGGCGTGATCGAGCGATCGCAAGGCCTCCGTCAAACGTCCACTCCGGCCGAGTGATCGACCCAGCGCCAGCCAGGCTGAAGCGTTGCCATCGCACTCCACCAGCCCGCGTTCGAGCAGCTCCGCGGCCTCTTCCCAACGCCCGGCGCGTTCCAGCGCCAGCCCCATGCAGATGCGTGATTCGGAGTGTGCCGCGCGGTCTGCCAATGCCTCGTTCAACAGGTCATCGATGCGAGCGCTGGCAGCATGGCCGGATGTGTGAGCAAGCGCCGCACTGAAGCATTTGCAGGCTGCAGAAAACATGCCGGCAGTGCAGTGTTCGACGCCCCTGATAATGTGTTCTCGCGCCAGCATGAGGGGATCAGTCACCCTGTGGAGTCCCGCCGTCAAAAAACCGAGCATGCGCGTGGCCCCGGAGTTGATCAAGTCATGTTCGCTGCGTATGCGTTTCTCCGGTCAGATGACCTGTCGGGCCGGATCGAAGCGTGACTTGTTGTTTCTACGGGTTTTATCGACGCTGGAACCGGTTTACAGTAACTTCCGTCATCTCCGGCCATGGGCCGGGACCCGATCGGGAGAGACCGTCGCCAACGCGGCGCGGCGCCGAAGGAGCAACCGCCCCGGAAACTCTCAGGCAAAAGGACCGACCGGATCGACATCCATCTCTGAAGAGCTGGCGGGTTCGTCACCCGCCACACCGAAGGAGCAAGCGCCGCCTGCAAGGCCGGCGTGAATCTCTCAGGTACCGGACAGAGGGGGCGTGTTTCGCACATGTCGTGCGAACACCCCAACCCCTGACGTCTGGAGACCGTTCCAATGAAGACCATTGCAGTCATCGGTGGAGGCATCACCGGGGTGACGAGCGCCTATGCGCTCGCCCGCAAAGGCTATTCCGTCACGCTGTTCGAGAAGCACCGCTACCCCGCCATGGAGACCTCGTTTGCCAACGGCGGCCAGCTCTCGGCGTCAAACGCGGAAACCTGGACGCACTGGAGCACGGTGCTGAAAGGGCTCAAGTGGATGCTGCGCAAGGACGCGCCGCTGCTGGTGAATCCGAAGCCCTCGTGGCACAAGCTGTCGTGGTTCGCGCAGTTTCTCGCCAGCATTCCGCATTACCGCGACAACACCATAGAGACCGCACGCCTGGCCGTGGCGGCGCGCGAGCATCTGTTCGCCTGGGCCGAGGCCGAAGGGATCGATTTCGATTGCGAGAAGCGCGGCATCCTGCACATCTACCGCGATCGCACCGGCTTCGAGCACGCCGCCGAGGTCACCAAGCTGCTCGCCGCCGGCGGGCTGGAGCGCCACGCGGTCACGCCCGAGGAAATGCGCGCCATCGAGCCCACGCTGGCCGGCAACTACTACGGCGGCTTCTACACCGAGAGCGACTCCACCGGCGACATCCACAAGTTCACCGTGGGCCTGTCGGCCGCGCTCGACCGCATGGGCGTGCGCAGCATCTTCGGCCGCGACGTGGTGGCGCTCAACAGCGACGGCGAGCGGGCGACGGTGACTACCTCGCTCGATAAGCGCGAGGACGTGTGGAATTTCGACGCGCTGGTGGTGTGTGCCGGCGTTGCCAGCCGGGCGTTCGCGCATCAGCTGGGCGACCGCGTCAACGTCTATCCGGTGAAGGGCTACTCGATCACCGTGAATCTTGCCGACGAGCGCAGCCGGCAGTGTGCGCCGTGGGTCAGCCTGCTTGACGACGAGACCAAGCTGGTCACCAGCCGCCTCGGGCCGGACCGTTTCCGCGTGGCCGGTACGGCCGAGTTCAACGGCTTCAACAAGGACATCCGCGCCGACCGCATCCGTCCGCTGGTGGATTGGGTGAACCACTGCTTCCCCGGTGTGAGCACCCGCCAGGTCGTGCCGTGGGCCGGGTTGCGGCCGATGATGCCGGACATGATGCCGCGTGTGGGCCGTGGCCGGCGTGCCAACGTGTTCTACAACACCGGCCACGGCCACCTGGGCTGGACGCTGTCGGCGGTCACGGCCGACATGATCGCCGGCGTGGTCGCCGCTGCGGGTGAAGCCGTGCCCGCGGTGCAGGTGCCGGCACAACTGCGTCCAGGC
>JBFHJY010000102.1:0-7442 GCA_041595655.1 Azoarcus sp. | reverse complement strand
TCGAGCGCCGCCTTCTCGTCGGCGCCGATCAGGTGTCCGATCAGATCTGCTTCGCGCACGCGTCGCGCAGAACCGTTCTCGGTCTCCTCGATCACGATATCCGGCTCGATCCCCTTGGCCTGGATCGATCGTCCCTTGGGCGTGTAATAACGCGCAGTCGTCAGCTTGATGGCGGACTGGCTGTTGAGCGGCAGGATGGTCTGGACCGAACCCTTGCCGAAGGTCTGGGTGCCGACGACCTTGGCCCGGCCATGGTCCTGCAGTGCGCCGGCAACGATCTCGCTGGCCGACGCCGAACCGGCATTGACCAGCACTATCATCGGCACGCTGCGGGCGAAGGCCGGCAGCTGACGGATGAAATCTTCACCGCGACCGCGCAGATAATCCTCCGGCGCCGCCAGATATTCGCGGCGAGCGTCCGGGGCGCGACCGTCCGTCGACACCACGAGAGTGTCACGCGGCAGGAAAGCGGCGGAGACACCGATGGCCCCATGCAGCAGCCCTCCCGGATCGTTGCGCAGATCAAGCACCAGGCCTTTCAGCGGTCCCTCGGCACCAATGCGGTTCAGATGCTCGATCAGCGACGCCGCAGTATTTTCCTGGAACTGCGCCACGCGCACGTAACCGAAACCTGGCTCGAGCACCTTCGAACGCACGCTCTGGATGCGGATGACCTCGCGCACGATCTTGACCACGATCGGCGTGCTCTGATCCTTGCGCATGATGGTCAGGGTAATGCTGGTATCGGCCTTGCCACGCATGCGCTTGACCGCATCATTGAGCGTCATGCCCTTGACCGGCGTGTCGTCGAGCTTGACGATCAGGTCGCCAGCCTGGATGCCGGCGCGGAAGGCGGGCGTGTCCTCGATCGGCGAGACGACCTTGACGAAACCGTCCTCCATGCCGACCTCGATGCCCAAGCCTCCGAACTCACCCTGCGTGCCTTCACGCAGTTCCTTGAACGCCTCGGCATCAAGGTAGGCAGAATGCGGATCGAGGTTGCCGAGCATGCCGCTGATGGCATGATTGATCAGCGTCTTGTCCTCGACAGGCTCCACGTAGCCCTGCTTGATCGCATTGAATACGTCGGCGAATGCACGCAACTCGTCCACCGGCAGAGGTGCCGGCGAACGGTCGGCAACCGCCGAAAAGTTCAGGCTGATCAAGACCCCGGCAACCAGCCCTGTGAAGATCAGCCCCAGTTTCTGCAGCTTGCTACGCATGAAGACTCCATCAATTCGGATTTGCACCCGGTCAGCGTCGACGCATCCAGTCCGACGGATCGATCGGCTCACCCTTGTGCCTGAGTTCGAAGTATAAGCCCGATTCCGGCACCCCTCCGCTTGCGCCGACCACCGCAATCGGGTCGCCGCCGGAGAGGCGATCGCCGACCCCGCGCAGCAGAGCATCGTTGTTGGCGTAAATGGTCAGGTAGTCATTTCCGTGATCGACGATGATGAGGTTTCCGTACCCGCGCAACCAGTCCGAGAACACCACCTCACCGGCAGCCACGACACGCACCTCGTCGCCATCGTTGGCACGGATGAACAGCCCGCGCCAACGAGTCCCCCCATCACCTCTTTGAGCACCGAAACGTCCGACAAGTTCGCCCCGCACCGGGAAACCCAGCCGCCCCTTCAGGCTGGCAAAACGCACATTGGCCGGCTCGGCTTTCGCCAGGGGTCCTGTATCGACCCTGCTCACGGGTGGTGATCGGGGCGGCTGCTCGACACGGCGCTCGGCCTGATGCTTGAGCAGCTCGATCACGCGCCCGAGTTGCAGTTCGTTCTCACGCAGAGCGGTGATCTCGCCCTCCTGCCCACGCAGGTCGCGCGTCAGTCTTGCAACCGCCGCAGCGCGACGCGCCAGCACCTTCTCGAGCTGGGCACGCTCGCGGCGCTGCTCGGTCTCCAGCGCCTTGATGCGGTCACGCCGCTGCACGGCTTCCTGCGCCAAACGCTCCTGCTCCCGCAGATCGGCCCGCAGCCCGTCTATCAGTCCCAGCCGGGCACGGCCAAGATGTTCGAGATAATGCGCATCGCGCGCGATCTGGTTTGGATCGCCGCCCGACAGGAAAGGAGCGACATCGCTGCCGCCGTGCATGTAATGGCGCCGCAGCAGCGTGGCCAGTTCTTCACGGCGAGCGTCGATGCGCACCGTGACTTCGCGCTGCATGCGCTCGGCCTCGGCCAGAGCTTCCTCAACGGACGAGCGCTCACGCGTCAGGTCACGCAGCGCACGGCGGCTCTTCGACACCGCGCGCTCGGCCTCGGCCATGGCCTGCACTTCCTTGCCATGCGAGGCGCGTGTGCGCTGGATCTGTGCTTCGAGGTCACGGATCCGGGCCTTGACTTCCCCAAGCTCAGCCTGGCGTTGCTCAACCGGGGAGGCGGCCGCTGCAGCCCCGATCACCAGACCCAGACACACCACCGACACTGCCCAGCGTCGCAACGACAGGCGCGCAGCCTCCACCGGCCGCTCAGCCCTTGCCGGGGCCAGCGTGCCGCGCGACTTCGGCTTCGGCCTTGCGGATGGTCTCCTCGTCGTCGAGGTAATGACTGCGGATCGGACGCAGATCGGCGTCGAGCTCGTAGACCAGCGGCTGACCGGTGGGGATGTTCAGCTTGACGATGTCGGCGTCGGAAATGCCATCCAGATACTTGATCAGCGCACGCAGGCTGTTGCCGTGCGCCACGATCAGCACCCGCTTGCCGGCAAGAATCTCCGGCACGATGGTGGTTTCCCAGTACGGCACGAAGCGCGCGACCGTGTCCTTCAGGCACTCGGCGCGCGGAAAGCGCGCGCGCGGTAGCGAAGCGTAACGCGCGTCACCGGAATCCAGACGCACATCATCGTCTTCCAGCGGCGGAGGGGAAGTCTCGTACGAACGGCGCCAGACCAGCACCTGATCGTCACCGAAACGGGCTGCCGTCTCGGCCTTGTTGAGGCCTTGCAGCGCACCATAGTGGCGCTCGTTCAGGCGCCACGTGGCGCGCACCGGCAACCACAGCAGATCGAGCTCCTCGAGAACGACGTTGAGGGTCTTGATGGCGCGCTTGAGCACCGAAGTGTAGGCACGATCAAAGGTGAAGCCTTCCTTGCGGAGCAACTGACCAGCGGCGTGGGCCTCGGCCAGGCCCTTTTCACTGAGGTCCACGTCGGTCCATCCGGTGAACCGGTTTTCCTTGTTCCAGAGGGATTCGCCGTGGCGCAGCAGAACGATCTTGTACATGAAGCCTCGGGACGGTGATTGCGAAAATCCCGGACGCTGCGGCATGAATACAAGCTGCCCGAGTCCGGTGCGGTATTTTATACTAGTCTCCCTGTCTCGACGCTGACACTCGCCAAGCCCCCCGTGAACAACCCTTCCGTGTTTGAACCCATCGACCAGCACGAGCACATTGAAACGGCCGCCCGTGCGCTCAAGGCCATCGCCCACCCGCTGCGCCTGAAGATCGTGTGCGTGCTCGGCGATGGCGAGATCTGCGTGCAGGACATCGTCGAGGCGGTCGGCACGTCGCAGAGCAACATTTCGCAGCACCTCGCCATCCTGCGCGACAAGGGCGTCCTGCAGACGCGCAAGGCCGCCAACCGGGTGTACTACCGCATCGCCGACCCGCGCATGCTGCAACTCATCGGCATGATGCGCGAGGTTTTCTGCGACGACCAACACGACTGAACCCACCCAGCTACGGAGCTTTCCCAAATTGAACGCAGATTTCCTGCAAGGCAACATGCACTGGGTGCTGCTTGCACTGGCATCCGGCACCTTCATCATCGTCGACACCATCCGCTCGATCGGTGACAAGAGCGTGATTTCACCGCTCGAAGCCACGCTCAAGATCAACCGCGATGAAGCCGTCATCATCGACGTGCGCGAACAGGGCGAGTACTCCCAGGGTCACATCCCCAACGCCCGGCACATCCCGCTCGGCGAACTCGATCGTCGCCTGCCGGAACTCGAGAAGTTCAAATCCTCGCCGCTGATCCTGTGCTGCGCCACCGGCTCGCGCTCCCGCACGGCCACCGCCAAGCTCAAGAAGGCCGGTTTCGACAGCGTGTTCAACCTCAAGGGCGGCCTGTCCGAATGGGAAAAGGCCGGCAACCCGCTCAGCTCGGGCCGCAAACCGAAAGGAAAGAAAGCATGAGTCCCAACGTGCGCATGTACACGAGCGCGGTGTGCCCCTATTGCATCCGCGCCGAGCAACTGCTCAACAGCCGAGGCGTGACCGCGCTCGAGAAGATCCGCGTCGACCTCGACCCCTCGCTGCGTGAGGAGATGATGAGGATCACCGGCCGGCGCACGGTTCCGCAGATCTTCATTGGCGATTACCATGTGGGCGGATGTGACGACCTGATCGATCTCGACCGCTCCGGCCGTCTCGACACCCTGCTGGCCGGCGCAACCGGCTGACCCATCACCCTTCAAGACCAGGAACATGACCGAACAAGCCCAACCGACCTTCTCGATCGAAAAGATCTACGTCAAGGACCTTTCGCTGGAGATCCCGCACGCTCCGCAGATCTATCTGGAGCTCGAGAACACCAAGCTCAACATCGAATTCAGCACCAGCGGCAAGAGGATCGAGGACGGCATCTTCGAGGTCACCCTGGTCGCCAATGTCTCGGCCAATCTCCCCGACGGTCGCACCGTCTTCCTCGTCGAGGTCGCGCAGGCAGGCATCTTCCAGCTGCGCAACATCCCGGAAAACGAGCTCGAGGCAGTGATGATGGTCGGCTGTGCGAACATCATCTTCCCGTACGCACGCGAAACCGTTTCCGACACGCTGACCCGCGCCGGATTCCAGCCGGTGCTGCTGCAGCCGGTCAACTTCGAAGCGCTGTATCAGACGCAGAAAGAGCAGCGCGCCGCATCGTCCGACGAACAGGATCAATGACATGAAGTGCGCCCTCCGCAGTCTCGTCCTCGCCTGCGCGCTGGCACTCACTGCGGCCGGCGCGCAGGCATCGCTGGAGTTCAACTCCGTCGCCGAACCCGCGCTTCTGTACGAGACACCGTCGGCGCAGGGCCGCAAGCTTCACATCATCTCGCCCGGCACGCCGGTCGAGGTGGTCGTCGAGCTTGACCAGTGGGTCAAGGTCAGAGACCCCAGCGGCTCGATCAACTGGATCGAGCGGCGCGCACTGAGCAAACAGCGAACCGTCATGGTCACCGCGGACAAGGCGGTCGCCCGCCAGTCACCCGATACCGCTGCTGCCGTCAGTTTCGAAGCCCGGCGCAATGTCGTGCTCGAGCTTGCCGCCCCACCTTCCGGCGGGTGGGTTCAGGTGCGCCATCGCGACGGCACACGGGGCTATCTGCGCGTAACCGAAGTCTGGGGACTCTGAGCGGATGCGCATCGGCGTATTCGGTGCCGGCGCCTGGGGTACGGCGCTGGCCGTGGCTTTCGGGCGCGAGCACGACGTCGTGATGTGGTCGCGGGAAGCCGACCAGATCGCCTTGATGGCGAGCTGCCGGCGTAACGACACCTATCTGCCCGACGTCGATTTCCCCGACCGCCTTGCCGTCACCGACGACTTCGACGTCGCCACCGAGGCCGACCTGCATCTGGTCGCCACGCCGCTGGCCGGCCTGCGCGACACCGCGCGGACGCTGCATGCACGCAGCCCCGGAACCCCGCTGATCTGGGCCTGCAAGGGACTGGAAGCCGACACCAGCCGCATGCCGCACGAAATCGTGTACGAGGAAATCGGCGCAGACGCCCCTTGCG
This sequence comes from Azoarcus sp., assembly GCA_041595655.1. Lineage (GTDB taxonomy): Bacteria > Pseudomonadota > Gammaproteobacteria > Burkholderiales > Rhodocyclaceae > Pseudazoarcus. Next base: position 1,710 of record JBFHJY010000102.1, on the reverse strand, counting down.
GGGTACTGACCGGTCCGAGCTTCGCGGCAGAAGTCGGCGCCGGCCTGCCTACCGCCGTCACCCTGGCCTCGACGAGCCGGGAATTCGCCGAGTTCTGGGTCCGCGTGCTGCACCAGCCACGCTTCCGCATTTACGCCGGCAGCGATGTCGTGGGCGCCGAGATCGGCGGCGGACTGAAGAACGTGATCGCGATCGCCGCAGGCGTATCGGATGGCATGGGCTTCGGCCTGAACGCACGTGCCGCGCTGATCACCCGCGGCCTGGCCGAGATCACGCGCCTCGGCGTAGCGCTCGGGGCACGCCCCGAAACGCTGACCGGCCTGGCCGGCATGGGCGACCTGATCCTGACCTGCACCGGAGACCTTTCCCGCAATCGCCGCGTCGGCCTGGCGCTGGCACGCGGCGAACGTCTTTCCGAAATCCTGCACGCGCTCGGCCACGTCGCTGAAGGCGTGCCAACGGCCCGCTCGGCCGCGCAACTGGCCGCGCGCATGGGCATCGAAATGCCGATCACCGAGGCCATCGACGCTCTGCTCCACTCCGACCACATCGGCCCGCGCGATGCGGTCGAACGCCTGCTCTCACGCGAACCCAAGCACGAACACGGCTGAGCTGGCGGCATCTTCAAATACACGCGGCGATGCAATGCCGGGCGCAGGCCGATAATCGCAGGTCGCGATGAGCGCAGCGAATTGCGACAAGCCGAGCAGCGCATGCGCCGATGTCGGAATTCGGCTTCGCCTCATCCCGACCTACACGCCACCCGCAAACCCCTGCTGGCGCCACGCCTCGAACACCACCACCGCGGCCGTATTGGCCAGGTTCATGCTGCGGTTGGACGGCATCATCGGAACGCGCAGTACCGCATCAGGCGCAAAGCCCTCAAGCAGCTCAAGGGGCAAGCCGCGCGTTTCGGGCCCGAACACGAACACATCATCCGGCCGGAAATGCACATCCGCATAGCTGCACGTGCCGCGCACGCTCAGCGCGAACATGCGTCGCCCGGCCAGCGCAGCGCAACAGGCCTTCCAGTCACGATGCACGGCGACACGCGCCAGATCGTGATAGTCCAGTCCTGCCCGGGCAAGCTGTCGGTCGGACAGATCGAACCCGAGCGGCTCGACCAGATGCAGGCGGATACCGGTATTCGCCGCAAGCCGGATGGCATTGCCGGTATTGGGGGGGATCTCGGGTTGATAGAACACCACGTCGAACATCAGGACTCCACTTGGGCAACTTCTGATCTGCGCAGGCAGGACACCCCGGCAAAAGCTAGGTGTTTAGTCCCGGCATTTGGTGGATTAGGTTGAGGATGAATCGTTCGGGTTCTGAAGTCCAGAGCTTGCAGAGGTATTCGTAAGGGGTCAGGTCGCTGAGGGTCTTGAGTCGTCGCGCGAAGTTGTAAGCAGCCAAGAAGTCAGCCAGGTGTATGCGTAGCTGATCGTGGCCGTCGTAGTGGAAACGTTTGACGGTAGCTTCCTTGATCGTGCGGTTCATCCGCTCCACTTGGCCATTGGTCCATGGGTGATTGGGTTTCGTCAGCCGGTGCTCGATCCCGTTCGCCTCGCAGATCAGGTCAAAGCGCATCTTCCGAAGCGCAGGCGAGCGCCGGTTGCGCGGATGGTCGGCGAACTGGATGCCGTTATCGGTCAGGATCGTATGAACCCGGTAAGGCACCGATTCGAGCAGGTGTTCGAGGAACTCGCAGGT
>JBFHJY010000101.1:0-7458 GCA_041595655.1 Azoarcus sp. | reverse complement strand
GGCGTCGATCTCGGCGAGCGTGATGGTGCCGTACTGTTTGGGGTCGCGCTTGCCGAACATGTTGTGGTTGATGCCGTGGAGCATGAGGACTTTCATGATTTTTCCTTCGGATATGGGTTGCGTGGATGATCAGCGGGTCGCGGTATCGACCACCTTGCCGCTCTTTGCTGCTTCGACGATCGCCTCGGTGATGCGCAGATTGGCCAGGCCGTCGCGCGCACTGACCAGAGGCAGGGCTTCGCCGCGGATGACCGCGCCGAAATGTTCGATCTGGTGACGCAGGGGGTCGTCGCGCACCATCCCCACCTCGCCCACTTCGAACGGTTTCCACCACGAGCGATCCTCGTCCCTCGGGTAGGTCTTGAGCCGCATCGTCGGCACCGACAGGCTGCCGTTGGTGCCGGCGATAACATAGCAGTCCTCGTCGGCGTAGGTCGGATAGGCCTTGTTTTCCTGCGAGGTCTGCTCCCAGCTGCGCGGGCAGGCCGCGGTGTCGGACAGCATGAAGGTGCCCAGCGCGCCGTTGGCGAAACGCAGGTTGATCGCGACCGTGTCCTCGACCGCGAAGCCGCGGATGGCGTTCGACGAGAAGGCCTGCACGGCAACGATGTCGCCGCAGAGCATGCGCAGGTTGTGCACCTCGTGGATCATGTTGAGCAGGATCGGTCCGGCGCCTGGCTCGCGCCGCCACGGTGCGTCGGCGAAATAGTGGTCGGGCTTGAAGAAGGTCGCACTGCCCATGACCGCCACCAGCCTGCCCAGCGCGCCCTGTTCCACCACCTGCCTGGCCTTGGCCATGATCGGGCTGTGGGCGCGGTGATGGCCGATCAGCACCTTGGCGCCCTTGGCGTCGACGATCTTTACCAGGCGCTCGGCCTCCGCGCAGGTCGGCGCGATCGGCTTCTCGAGCAGGATCGGCAGGCCGGCGTCGATGCACTGCTCGGCATGGGGCACGTGGAGCTGGTTCGGCGTGGCGAGCACGACGCCGTCGGGGCGGTCCTTTGCGATCAGTTCGTCGAGCGACTTGTACAGCGGAACGCCGGCCGTGGCGGCAATCGCCTCCGCGGCGGCGGAAGGGTCGACGATCGCCGACAGCGTGCACGCCGGGCTGTTCTGCGCGACCTCCATGTGGGCCTGGCCGATATAGCCGGCGCCGGCAACGGCAATCCTGAGCTTGTTCATGTCTATCTCCATCCGGTCAGGGGGTTGGGACTGCCCTGCTGCGAGGGCCTTGCACCGGTCCGTGGTGCGAGTGGAACGATACGCGCGTTCTATTGGGTGATAATCCGTCATTTGGTGATTTCATATTCAACCAATGGTGAACAATTCCTGGGACCTGATCGACCTGCGTGTCTTCTGCTGCGTCGCCCGGCGCGCGAGTTTCGTCGCCGCCGCCGCCGAACTCGGCATTTCCACCGCCTACGCCAGCAAGCGCATCGCCAACCTCGAGCACGCGCTGGACGTGCGGCTGTTCCACCGCACGACGCGCCGCGTGCGCATCAGCGATGAGGGCGAGATCGCCTACGCCTGGGCGCGCAAGGTGCTCGATGCCGCCGACGACATGACCCGGGAACTCGCGCGCACCAGGGAGGCGCCGTCGGGGCCGCTCAGGATCAGCACCAGCCTGCGCCTGGGACGGAACCACATCTCGCACGTGCTCGCCATGCTGCAGCGGCACTACCCCGCACTCGAGATCTGGCTGGAAATGGTGGACCGCCGCATCGACCTCATCGGTGAGGGCTTCGACATCGACGTTCGCGTCGGCGAGGTGCACGAACCCCACCTGATCGGCCGTCGCATCGCGCGCAGCGCCCGCGTGCTGTGCGCGGCGCCCGCCTACCTCGAGCGCAAGGGCCGGCCGAAGACGCTCGCGGACCTGGCCCAGCACGATTGCCTGCTGTTCCGCGACCGGGAACAGACCTTCGGCGTGTGGCGGCTCGAAGGCCCCGGCGGGCCCGAGTCGGTCAAGGTGACCGGCCCGCTCGGGTCGAACCACAGCGATGCGGTGCGCAACTGGGCGCTCGACGGTCAGGGCATCATCCTGCTGTCGGGCTGGGATGTCGCCGACAAGCTTCGCGACGGCAGCATCGAGCGCGTGCTGCCCGATTACCGTCAGACCGCCGATGTCTGGGCGGTGACGCCGACGCGGCTGGCCAACTCGGCGAAGCTGCGGGTGTGCGTGGAGTTCCTGCTGCGCGAGTTGAGATCGGGACCGCATGCCCTCGACACTTCGGTCGTCTGAGACGGCGCTCGCCTGCGCACGATGACGGCATTCCGCGTCGTCGGGGCGGCAAGGATCGAAGACGAATGTCGACAGCGCAGCGATCCGGTTCATTGAACGCAGCTCGGAAAAAACAACGCCCCCGCCAAGATCGGCGCGGGGGCGTCGGAAGCGAACGTCTCGAACGCGAGGGAGAGGGTTCGAGACGTTTCCGCGCGGGAGGAGTACGCGCGGGTTCGCTTCGGCAAGCGCTTCGCTTACTTGCGCAGCTTGGCCAGCTCGGCGTTGATCGCGTCGACCGTATCCTGGCCGACGTTGGCGGCGTGCTGGGCGATCACCGGCTTCATCTTCTCACGCAGCTTGGCGACTTCGGCGTCCGGCAGCTCGCTCACTTCCATGCCGCCCTTCTTGAGCACATCGAGCGCCGCGCCTTCCTGCTCGCGCGACAGCGCGCGCTGGTACTTGCCCGCCTCGATCGCCGCTTCGGCAACCACCTTCTTCTCGGCGTCGCTGAACTTGTCCCAGGTCTTCTTGCTGATGATGACCGACTGCGGGTTATACACGTGGCGCGTCAGGGCCAGATGCTTCTGCACTTCGTGGAACTTGTTCGCCGCGATCACGGTGACCGGGTTCTCCTGGCCGTCGATCGCCTTCTGCTCGAGCGCGGTGTAGACCTCCGGGAAGGCCAGCGGCACCGGGTTCGCGCCCAGGGCCTTGACCCAGTCGAGGTTGATCGGGTTCGGGATCACGCGCAGCTTGAGGCCGCCGATGTCCTCGACGGTCTTGATCGCGCGCACGCTGTTGGTGATGTTGCGGAAACCCAGTTCCCAGTAGGCCAGGCCGATGATGCCCTTGTCCTCGAGCTTCTTGTGCAGGCCCTGACCGAAGGGACCATCGACCACCGCGTCGGCCTCGGCAGCACTGCCGAACAGGAAGGGGAAGTCGTAGATGCCCATTTCCTTCACATGCGAGGACAGGATGCCCGAGTTGAGCACGGTCATGTCGACCGTGCCGCCGGCGAGCGCCGAGACGGTGGCCTGGTCGCCGCCGAGCACGCCGCCGGCGAAAACCTTGACGTTCATCTTGCCGCCGGTCTTCTCCTTGACGATGTCGGCGAACTTCTGCGCACCCATCTCGACCGGGTGGCCCTTCGGGTTCTGCATGCCGAGCTTGAGCGAGTGCTCGGAAAAGTCGGCGGCCTGCGCCGAGGCGAAGCTCGCGGCGGCCATGGCTGCGAGGACGGTCTTCATCATCAGACGACGCTTCATGTGGTGTCTCCTTGTTCGTTCGAGTTGGTTCGAAATGCGGCACGCGTGTCCTGCGAGACATCGGTGTGGCGTGCCCGTCACACCTTCGCTCCGAAATGCCGTGCTTCTGCTCTGTTCTGGATTGCGCGGGGGCCCTCGCCCGCCGCTCATGCCAGTTGTTACCTTAGACCGGGATCGGCGCGTCGGAACACCCGCCCGCGGCGAATTGTGCGCTAAGCGCACAACATCCACAAAACCACTCCGCGATCGGCGCTTGCCCCTCGGCACCGGGGAACGCGCGGAGTGAGGCCTGCCGACGGATCTGTGCGGCCGCGCTCAGGCCCCTGTGCCGAGGCGCTCATCGACATCGCACGAAGCGCTGGCCTCGCTGCGCAAGCTGTCAGCATCGGAGCCGGCGTTCGACCCCGTCACCGCCGAGCGCCACTTCCGCATCTGCATGACCGACGCCAGCCACATCACCCTGCTGCCGCAACCGCTCGCGCATTCGCGCACAGCCGCGCCACTGGCCCGCCTCGAGGCCGCCCGCATCGATGCCGACACACCCGGGCTGCTGCTCGAGAGCGCGATCAAGCGTGCACGGATCGAAAGTCGAGTCCTGCTCGAGCTGCCGGGCTTCCTCGGCCTGGCGGCGGGAGTCGTGCGCGCGGCTGTTCCGGCGCAGCGGCGTGTCGGCCCGGCCCGGGGGCCACGCGACGCGCTGATTGCGGCCAGCTCGAGCACCACTGCGGCCGGCCGAGTACCTTCCCCGCTATCAGATCACCGCAAACGGAATGCTTGATTTGTCCTGCAAGCTGTTCGGTTTGTCGATTCTATTCATGTCTGCTGCGCCCTACCATGCATGCACCGAGTGAGGCTGTATGCCGCGTCACGCATGGACTTCATCGACATGCGCCGCTCACCCGCCGCACCGGACCACACAAAGGAGACCTGCAATGAAAATCCGCCCCCTTGCGCTCGCCATCGCCGCCGCCACGATCGTCCCGGCCGCCGCCCAGGCGCAGGAAGTGGTGCTCAAGTTCGCGCACTTCATGCCCACCACCAACCCCTACCACACCCGCGTGATCGTGCCCTGGTGCGAGCGCATCGCCGCCGAGTCCAAGGGTCGGATGGTGTGCCAGATCTATCCTGCGATGCAGCTTGGCGGCACGCCGACGCAGCTCCTGAGCCAGGTCACCGACGGCGTCGCCGATGTCATCTGGACGATGCCCGGCTACAACGCCGGTCGATTCCCGATCCTCGAGGTGTTCGAACTACCGTACTTCACCACGACGCCCGAGGGCACGGCACGGGCGATGTGGGACTTCGTGCAGAACAACGCGTTGAGCGAATTCCCGGGCATGAAGCCGCTCGCGACCTGGACGCCCGGCGCCTACGCCTTCCACCTCAACGGCAAGACGGTCAAGACCCTCGAAGACCTCAAGGGGGTCAAGGTGCGCACGCCGTCGCGCTTGGGCAACAAGCTGCTCGCCGCCCTCGGCGCCAACCCGGTGGGCATGCCCGCGCCGCAGATGGCGGAGGGAATCTCCAAGGGTGTCATCGACGGCGCCCTGTACCCCTGGGAAGCCGTGCCATCGGCGAAGCTGCATGAACTGACCAGGTTCAGCTTCGAGGCCAATGCCCAGCACCGCATGTCGGCAGCAACGACCATCATCGCGATGAACGCCAAGCGGTACGAGAGCCTCGCGCCCGAGTTGAAGAGGATCATCGACGACAGCACCGGCCGCGAATTCTCGGCGCAGGCCGCGGCCCTGCTCGACGTCGAAGCGCGGCAGGGTCGCGAGCGGACGGTCGCCAATGGCAACGAGGTCTATTCGCTCCCGCCGGACGAGGTGGAGCGATTCAAGCGCGCGGCGCAGACCGTGACCGCAGGATGGATCCGCGAAATGAACGACAAGGGCATGGACGGCCAACGCCTGCACGACGAGGCCCTGGCACTGATGAGCCATTACAGCAAGTAAAGCCCTGCCCTCGCCCAGGGAAGCCGCAACGCATGGCGGTTGCGGCTTCTTCGCGTCCGGTCATCGCTTTCAGTCCTCGCGCGCCAACTGGTCGCGGGCGAGTTCGCGAAACGCGGTCGGCGTCTGCCCGACCTTTTTCTTGAAGAAGCGGCCGAAATAGGCCTCGTCGGCGAAGCCGAGCAGGCCGGCGATCTGCTTCACGCTCAGGGTCGAGTAGACCAGTTCGCGCTGCGCCTCGTGTACCAGCCGGGCATTGATCGCGTCCAGCGGCGACATCCCCAGCGCCTCACGGCACAGGCGTGCGAGCTGCCCGGCGGAGACGCCGAGCTCGCCGGCGTAGCGCTCGACCGGCAGGTGCGCGCGAAAGTGGCGATCGACCAGGGCACGGAACTTCTCCACGCGGTCGGCGTGGCGCGAGCGCTCGACGCCAGCCTCGGACGCGGTGCCGCCGATGCGCCCGATCTGCACGAACAGCGCCAGCAGCAAGGCGCAGCCGGCCGCGATCTGGCCCGGTGCATAGACGCGCGACTCGCGCTCGAGGGCGAGGAACAGCGGCATCAGCGCATCGACGTGACGCGCGCCCGCCGCGACCGCGATCACCGCCGGCGTTCTCAACAAGGGCAGCAGTTCCGGCCGGGCCACGGTCGCAATCGCCTCCAGCGGACGCTGCGGCGCGGTCACCACCGGCCCGTCGACCTCGGGGGAAAAGCGGAAGCCGTGCACCGTCAGCGCGGGAATGACGATCAGGCACGGGGGTTCGATCGCCCGTTTAGTACCATCGATCAAGGTCTCGCCGCCGCCGCTCGAGACATACAGCAACTGCATCATGGCGTCGTGCGTGTGCGCCTCGATCTCCCAGTTGTGCGGACCAGAACGCTCCGGAATCCACTCGAAGCTGAAGGAATCGAGCCAGGCCGGCTTGGCCTCGGCGCCATAGAGGTGGTAGTTCGGCAAGGTCTTCACGATCGTCGACTCCGCTCATGCCATGCACGGATTGTCCTGCTCATCGAAGCATTTGTCGATTTCGGCCCGTGCAATTGGCAACTAGTATTCACAACACCAAAACCAACACAGGAGACAGCACCATGAACGACTGGCTAGGACTCGAGAACAAGGTCTGCGTCGTCACCGGCGCAGCGAGCGGCATCGGTGCCGCGATCGCCGCGAACCTGGTCGCGGTGGGCGCCCGGGTCGCCCTGCTGGACCGTGATGCCGAAGGCGTCGAGCGCGTCGCCGGCGGGCTTGCGGCCGATGGCGGCAAGACCCTCGCCGTCGCCGTCGATACCTCGGACGAAGCCTCGGTCGCGGCGGCCGCCGAGCGCGTGAAGCGCGAGCTGGGCCCTTGCCACGCGCTCATCAACAATGCCGGCCTGCTGCGCGCGGCGCCGCTGGCCGAGGTCAAGCTGGCGGACTGGAACAGCGTGCTGGCGGTGAATCTCACGGGCTACCTGCTGTGTGCCCGCAGCTTCGCCGCACACATGCGCGAAGCCGGTCGCGGCAGCGTGGTGAACGTGGCCTCGATCTCGGCCCTGAACCCGCAGACCAACAGCGGCGCCTACAGCGCGAGCAAGGCCGGCGTGCTGCTGATGTCGAAGCAGATGGCAGCCGAATGGGGCCCGCATGGCATCCGCAGCAACGCGGTCTGCCCCGGCATGATCCGCACCGCGCTGTCGGCGAAGTTCTACGAGGAGCCCGGCTTCGAGCAGAAGCGCGCGGCAGTCACCGCCAGCCGCCGCGTCGGCGAACCGGAGGACATCGCCAACGTCGCCGTCTTCCTCGCCAGCGAGCGCGCCGACTACGTCAATGGCGCGGAGATCCTGGTCGATGGCGGCATGGACTGCATGCTGATGGACCTCGTGCCACGCCCGGGCTACAACCAGACCGGCACGGCCCCGGCGCGCTGAGCACGGCGCCCGAACTCCCCCCGCAAGCACTTGCCCGGCGCCTGCCCGCACGCGCGAACGATACCCACAGGACGACACCAACATGACCCACCCCCACCCGCCCCAGC
>JBFHJY010000100.1:0-7458 GCA_041595655.1 Azoarcus sp. | reverse complement strand
GCAAACTGATCGTCCTGACGCTGATCCTGACTTCCATCGTGGTGGTGTTCGGCGCCTATGTGCGTCTGGCCGATGCCGGCCTGGGCTGTCCGGACTGGCCGGGCTGCTACGGCAAGCTCACGCCGACCATGGCCGCCGAGCAGATCCGTGAAGCGCAGCAGGCCAATCCGCATGGCCCGGTCAGCATGCCCAAGGCCTGGAAGGAGATGCTTCATCGCTACATCGCTTCCACCGTCGGATTCCTCATCATCCTCATTGCGGCGCTCGCATGGCGCCGACGCGAGCAGGCGGGCACGGCGCCGTGGATGGCAACCGGCCTGATCGGCGTCGTCGTGTTCCAGGGTTTGCTGGGCATGTGGACGGTGACCTTGCTGCTCAAGCCGGCCATCGTCACCGCTCATTTGATCGGCGGCATGACCACGCTGGCCATTCTGACCTGGCTTGCGGTGCGCGCCTATGCTCCACCGGTGGTTTCCGTGAGTTCGGGTGTGCGTCTGTTTGCGCGCATCGCCTTCGTTCTGCTGGCCGCACAGATCGTGCTCGGCGGCTGGGTCAGCACCAATTATGCAGCGCTGGCGTGTACCGATTTCCCGACCTGCCATGGCAGCCTGTGGCCGTCTGCGGACTATTCGAACGCCTTCCATGTGCTGCGCGAACTCGGCATGACGGCGCAGGGAGAACTGCTGTCGCATGATGCGCTGACCGCGATTCACTGGATGCACCGTGTGGGCGCGCTGGTCGCCGGCCTGGCCTTGCTGGCTCTGGCGTTGATGCTGCGCGGCGTCGCGGCGCTGCGTCGGCTGGGCAACGCCTTGCTGGCCGCGCTCGTGCTGCAGATCGGACTGGGCATTGCCAATGTGCTGTTGAGCCTGCCGCTGCTGCTGGCTGCCGCGCATAATGGCGGAGCGGCACTGCTGGTCGTCATCATGGTTTGCATCAACTACCGCGTCGCTCAGAACGCGGCCGTACTACATCAAGGGGGACACAACGATGAGCGTGCACGACATCAGAACTCTTTCGCTTGACCGTCTCGCAGCCGGTCGGCGGCTGCGCGCCTTCTATGTGCTGACCAAGCCGCGCGTCAACACGCTGATCGTGTTCTGCGCGATCATCGGCATGTTCCTGGCGGTCCCTTCGGGTCTGCCCGACCCCGGGGTCGTGCTGGCCGCGACCATCGGCATCGCCTTCGTGGCGGGGGCGGCGGCGGCGATGAACTGCCTGATCGAGGCGGGCATCGATGCGCGCATGATGCGCACGCGTGCCCGCCCCAGTTCAACCGGCGAGCTCAGCTGCCGTGAAACGCTGATCTTCGGCAGCGTACTGGGCGGGGCCGGCCTGCTGATCCTGCATCAGCTGGTCAATCCGCTGACGATGTGGCTGACCTTTGCCACCTTTGTCGGCTACGCGGTGATCTACACCGTCATGCTCAAGCCGCGTACCCCGCAGAACATCGTCATCGGCGGGGCGTCGGGTGCGATGCCGCCGGTGCTGGGCTGGGCGGCGGTGACGGGCGAGGTCACGGCCGACGCTCTGATCCTGTTCCTCATCATCTTTGCCTGGACGCCGCCGCACTTCTGGGCGCTGGCGCTGTACCGCACGGAGGATTACGCCCGTGCCGGGCTGCCGATGCTGCCGGTGACCCACGGGCAGAAGTTCACGCGGCTGTCGGTGCTGCTCTATACGCTGATCCTGTTCGGCGTCACACTGCTGCCGTTCGCCACGCGCATGAGCGGCTGGCTGTATCTGCTGTCGGCTGTGGTGCTCGGTGGTATGTTCATCGCCCATGCCTGGACGCTCTATCGTGATTACAGCGACGCATTGGCGCGCAAGACCTTCCGCTTCTCGATCCTCTACCTGTTCATGCTGTTCGCAGCACTGCTGGTCGATCATTACCTGCCATTCTGATGTCACACATGTCCGTCTTCTCTCGCGCCGCAGCCGTTCTTGCTTCCGTCGTCCTGATCGTTGGCTGTGGAGGTGAGGGCGCACCGACGTTCCGCAACACCGACATTACCGGCGCGGATTACGCGAGCGGCTTCGATCTGACCGATCACACCGGTCAGCGCCGCACGCTGGAGGATTACCGCGGCAAGGTCGTCACGGTGTTTTTCGGCTTCACGCAATGCCCGGACGTGTGTCCGGCGTCCCTGGCGATCATGAGCGACGTGATGCGTCTGCTCGGCGAGGATGCGGATCGCGTGCAGGTGCTGTTCATCACCGTGGATCCGGAACGCGACACGGCCGAGCTGCTCGCGCATTACGTGCCCAGCTTCGACCCGCGTTTCGTCGGTCTATACGGCACGCTGCAGGAAACGGAAGCCGTCGCCAAGGACTTCCGCATCTTCTATGCGAAGAGCGGCGACACCAGCGGGCCGAACTACAGCATCGACCATTCCGCCGGCACCTACATTTTTGATCCGGAAGGCCGGCTCAGGCTGTATGCGCGGCACGCCGAGGCGGCCGAGAATGTCGCGGCCGACATCTCGTTGTTGCTGGCGGGCCACTGAAGCGACTGCGGCTGCCCGGTCCGGCGGGGTGGTACGACGCGCGCATGGACGACGCGCAACGCTCAGCTCGATGGCCGCAGTGTGCCGGAAGTGTCGTCGCGGGTCGGCGCGGATTGCGCACGAAGCAGTGCCGCAAACTGCTCGGCGGGTAGCGGCGGGCTGAAATAGAAGCCCTGGATGTCGTCGCACGACTGCCGGGCGAGAAAGTCGTGCTGCGCCGGGCTTTCCACGCCTTCGGCGACGACTCGCAAGCCCATACGGTGGGCCAGGGCGATGACGGAGCTGGCGATCGCCGCCGCGCCAGGATCCGTTTCCAGCTGGCTGATGAAGCTGCGGTCGATTTTCAGCATGTCCACCGGGAGGCGGTTGAGATAGGCCAGGCTGGAGTAGCCGGTGCCGAAATCATCGATGCCGATCGCCAGTCCGATTGCCTTGAGCCGGCGCAGTGCGGTGACGGCTTCGGCCGGGTTGTCCATGACCGCGCTTTCGGTCAGCTCCACCTCCAGATATGCCGGAGCAAGTCCGGTGTCGTGCAGGATGGCGGTGATCTGCTCCGGCAGGCCGTGCTGCTGCAATTGGAGGGCAGAGATGTTGACCGCCACGGGGATACGGGGCAGTCCGGCGTCCTGCCATGCGCAGTTCTGCTCGCACGCCCCGCGCAGGGCCCAGGCGCCTAGCTCGTGGATCAGGCCGCATTCTTCCGCGATGGGAATGAAGCGTTCGGGCGACACGTATTCCATGCTTTCCGGATGCCTCCAGCGCGCCAGCGCCTCGGCGCCGATGATGCGGCCCGTGGCCAGTTCGACCTTGGGCTGATAGTGAAGCTCGAGTTGTCTTGCGGCGAGTGCCTGACGCAGCGCGGATTCGAGGGCCAGTCGTGACTGTGCCTCGGCATTGAGGGTTTCGGTGTAGAACATGAACGCTTCGCCGCCATTCCGCTCGGCCTGGTGCAGAGCCATGCTGGAACTGGTCAGCAGCTGGTCGAGCGTGTCGCCGTCGTCGGGGAGCAGGGCGATGCCGGCGTGCAGGGCGGGCTGCAGCGTGTGGTTGTCGATGTAGAGGGGCTTGCGCAGCTCGTTCAGCAGCGTGTGGGCGAGCTCGACGGTTTCCTCGGCGTCACGGATGTCGGTAAGCAGGATGGCGAACTCGCTCCCCGACAGGCGCGAGACGGTGTCCTGCTCGCGCGTGGCGTGGGTCAGGCGGGTTGCGATCTCGCACAGGAAACGGTCGCCTACGTCGCTGCCAAGGCTGTCGTTGATGCGCTTGAAATGCCGCACGCCGACGGTCACCAACGCCAGTTTCGTGGTGTTGCGTCGTGCCTGGCTGCGAGCTGCGGAAAAGCGCATGTTGAGCAGGGCGCGGTTGGGCAGCCGGGTGAGCGGATCGTAGGAAGACATGAAGTCCAGCCGCGCCTCGATGCGTTTGCGCTCGGAGATGTCGTGCTGGATGCTGATGAAGTTGATGATGCGACCATGCTCGTCGCAGATCGGACTGATCGAGACCGATTCCCAGTACAGTTCGCCGTCCTTGCGTCGGTTCAGCAGATCCCCCTTCCAGGCCTTGCCGGTGTGCAGGGTCTGCCACAGTCCCGCGTAGTGACCGGGCGGCGTGTGGCCCGACTTCAGGATGCTGACATGCCGTCCGATGACTTCCTCGGGACTGTAGCCACTGGTGATCGTGAACTGCGGATTGACGTATTCGATGGCGCCATGTTCGTCGGTGATGATGACGGAGCTGACGCTGTGCTCGATGGCCGTATTGAGCTTGCGCATCTCATGCGTCGCCGCGTCGCGTTCGTGCGCGGAGGCCAGCAGGGAGAGGCGCATGTGCTCGAAAGCCCTGGCCAGCCGGCCCAGTTCGTCGCGCCCGCTCAGCCCGGTTGCCTGCTGGAGGTCGCCTGACGAGATTGCGTTGGCAGACCTCTCCAGTTCGAGCAGCGGACGCAGCAGGCGACGCCGGACCGTCAGCGCACCGACCACGACGGCCGCCAGCGCCAGGGTCAGGCCAGCCAGTGTCAGCAGGAACTGCGTGCGGGCCTCGGAGCGTAGTTCGTGAACCTGTCGATCGATGTCCCTGCCCAGCAGGTCGGACAGCGTCAGTACGCCGTCGATGCTGCGCGTGGCGTTGTCGTACCACTCATTCGCCGTGACCGGGTAAGGGTGGCCTGCCGCGCTGGCCTCGATCATGTTGGCCCGCAGGTTTTCATGGTGCGCGATGAGGCTGGTACGGAAACGGCGGACCGCCCTCCGGATGTCGGGCTGTCCGGAAAAGCGTTCCAGCAGGCTGTCTGCGCGTTGCCAGGTAAGCAGGATGTTGGAGTGCAGGTGATCAAGATCGCGATGCCGGATCGCGTCGATGGCATGGTCACGCGCAAGTATTTCCGAGAATGCCGCGCGTTCCAGTCCCAACAGCTCGCCGAGGGTGAACAGCGCATCCTTGAGCAAGGCATGGGCAACCGTGTGGGGGCTGTCATCACCGACCAGCGGGATGCTGGTATTGACGAGGTAATGGAGCAAGTCGATGTGCCGTGTCACCACCCCGATCCAGCGCTGCGGGTCCGGTTCGAGGCTGCCGGGGGTGCCCGTCAGCGCTGTGTCCACGATGATGCGCTGGCTGATGAGCTCGGAATGCAGGCCGCGGATTTCCTGTAACTCAAGGACGAGGGGGTGTTCGGGGGAGAGGCGGATGGTCGTTGTCGCCTGCGACGAGAGATCCATGATCGCCTGATCCGTTGCCTGACGGATCAGCCGCAGTTCCTCGAGCAAGGTCTCGCTGACCGAGCCGGATGACAGCAGAAGCACCGTGAATCCGCGTTCGCGGCCGAGGGCGCCGCTGGCGGTCTGTGCCAGTCCGGAGATCCGGTTGCTGTGCTCAAGCCAGTCGATCCCTGCGTTGCGTTGGCGCATGTCGATGACTTCTCGTGCGGCGAGTGCCAGTGCGAGCACGGTGAGTGCCGTGATCATCGACAGGAGGAGGTGACGAATGGACATGAAGATGCTGCGGCCCGGGGGCGATTGAGTCTGCTCGAGTTTAGCGCGAAGACGGGAGGTCCAGCTGTGACGAAATGCCTAGGGCATACTACTGCGTGCGCGCGGATACTGGGTGCGGCCCGCATTCAACCGGCCGCGTCGGGTCAGTCGCGCAATGCGGCGGCGTGGTGCAGCAGGTGGTCGCCGATGAAGCTGGCGATGAAGTAGTAGCTGTGGTCGTAGCCGTCCTGCAGGCGCAGGGTAAGCGGGTGTCCGGCGCGCTCGCAGGCCTCGCGCAGAAGCTCGGGTTTGAGCTGGTCGGCGAGGAAGGGGTCGGCGGCGCCCTGATCGACCAGCAGCGGCAGGCGCTCCGGTGCGTTGGCGATCAGTTCGCAGGCGTCCCACGCTTTCCACGCCGCGCGGTCTGCGCCGAGGTAGCCGTTGAAGGCCTTCTCGCCCCAGGGAACGGCCGCCGGATGCACTATGGGCGCGAAGGCCGACACCGCGCGGTAGCGCCCCGGGTTCTTCAGTGCGCAGATCAGCGCACCATGCCCGCCCATGGAGTGTCCTGCGATCGAGCGGTGCTCATTCACCGCGAAGTTCGCCTCCACCAGAGCCGGCAGTTCTGACACCACGTAGTCGTACATGCGGTAGTGGCGGTCGAACGGTGCCTGCGTGGCGTTTACGTAGAACCCCGCGCCGAGGCCGAAGTCCCAGCCGCCGGCCGGGTCGCCCGGCACGTCCTCACCGCGCGGACTGGTATCCGGCGCGACGATGGCGATGCCCAGTTCGGCTGCGATGCGCTGTGCGCCGGCCTTCTGCATGAAGTTCTCGTCGTTGCAGGTCAGCCCGGACAGCCAGTACAGCACCGGCACCGGGCCGGCCTCGGCCTGCGGCGGCAGGTAGATCGCGAAGATCATGTCGCAGCCGAGCGTGGCGGAGTGATGGCGAATGCGTTTGTGCCAGCCGCCGAAGCACTTGTTGGCGGCAACGGTTTCGATTGTCGTGCTCATCGTCGTCATCAGAAGTGGATCACCGAACGGATGCTCTTGCCCTCGTGCATCAGGTCGAAGGCGTGGTTGATGTCGTCCAGCCCCATGGTGTGGGTGATGAAGGTGTCGAGCGGAATCTCGCCCGCCTGCGCCCTGGCGACATAGCCCGGCAGTTCGGTGCGGCCGCGCACACCGCCAAAGGCCGAGCCGCGCCACACGCGACCGGTGACGAGCTGGAAGGGGCGGGTGGAGATTTCTTCGCCGGCACCGGCCACGCCGATGATGATCGATTCGCCCCAGCCCTTGTGGCAGCACTCGAGCGCCGAGCGCATGACCTTGGTGTTGCCGATGCACTCGAAGGAGTAATCGACGCCACCGTCGGTGAGGTCGACGATGACCTCCTGGATCGGGCGGTCGTAGTCGAGCGGGTTGATGCAGTCGGTGGCGCCAAGCTGCTTGGCGATCTCGAACTTGGAGGGGTTGATATCCACCGCGACGATGCGCGAGGCCTTCGCCATGGCGGCGCCGATGATGGCCGACAGGCCGATGCCGCCGAGACCGAACACTGCAACCGTGGCGCCGGCTTCAACCTTGGCGGTGTTGAGTACCGCGCCGATGCCGGTGGTGACGCCGCAGCCGAGCAGGCAGACCTTCTCCAGCGGCGCGTCCTTCTGGATCTTGGCGACCGAGATTTCGGGCAGCACCGTGTACTCGGAGAAGGTCGAGGTACCCATGTAGTGGAAGATGGGCTTGCCGTTCTTGCTGAAGCGGCTGGTGCCGTCCGGCATCAGACCCTTGCCCTGGGTGGTGCGGATGGCTTGGCACAGGTTGGTCTTGCCCGACAGGCAGAACTTGCACTTGCCGCATTCAGGCGTGTACAGCGGAATCACGTGATCGCCGACGGCCACCGAGGTGACGCCTTCACCGATTGCTTCGACAATGCCACCGCCTTCATGGTCCGCCGATCTGTTCTAAGCGTGTTCTGGAATC
>JBFHJY010000099.1:0-7486 GCA_041595655.1 Azoarcus sp. | reverse complement strand
GCTGTCGGCGGTATTCGTGCCGATGGCCTTCTTCGGCGGCTCGACCGGCGTGATCTACCGTCAGTTCTCGATCACCATCGTGTCGGCGATGGCGCTGTCGGTGCTGGTGGCCATCGTGTTCACACCCGCGCTGTGCGCGACCATGCTGAAGGAAGTTCCGAAAGGTCACAACCCCGGTGAAGGGAGCTGGTTCAGGGGCTTCTTCGGCTGGTTCAACCGCAGCTTCGACCGCAACCAGAAGCGCTACGAGTCCACGGTCAGCTACATCCTGCACCGCTCCGCCCGCTTCCTCGCCATCTACCTGGCCATCGTCGCCGTGCTCGGGCTGCTGTTCGTGCGCATGCCGACCTCCTTCCTGCCGGATGAGGATCAGGGCGTGATGTTCACGCAGGTCTCACTGCCGGCCGGCGCGACCCAGGAGCGCACCCTCGAGGTACTCAAGAAGGTCGAACACCACTTCCTCGAGAACGAGAAGGACAACGTACGCGCGCTGTTCACGGTGGCCGGCTTCAGCTTCGGCGGCCGCGGCCAGCACGTCGGCATCGGCTTCGTGAACATGCATCCGTGGGATCAGCGCACCGGCGAAGGACAACACATCAAGGACGTGGCCGCCCGCGCGATGGGCGCCTTCTCTCAGATCCGCGAAGCCATGGTGTTCGCCTTCGTACCGCCGGCCGTGCTGGAACTGGGCACCTCGGGCGGTTTCAACGTGCAGTTGCAGGACCGCGCCGGCCTTGGCCATGACGCACTGATCGAGGCACGCAACCAGTTCCTCGGCATGGCAGGCGAGGACCCGCGCCTGGTCGGCGTTCGCCCCAACGGGCAGGAGGACACGCCGGAGTTCCGCATCGACATCGATCACGCCCGCGCCGGCGCGCTCGGCGTGTCGGTGGCGGACATCAACGAAACCCTGTCGATGGCCTGGGGTGGCAGCTACGTGAACGACTTCATCGATCGAGGCCGCATCAAGAAGGTCTATGTGCAGGGCGACGCGCCCTCGCGCATGCTGCCGGAAGACCTGTCCAAGTGGTACGTGCGCAACGCCTCGGGCGAGATGGTGCCGGTATCGGCCTTTGCCACCGCGGAATGGACCTACGGTCCGCCGCGTCTGGAACGCTTCAACGGCCAGCCAGCGGTCGAGCTGCTCGGCCAGGCCGCGCCCGGACTGTCGTCCGGCGAGGCGATGCAGGCCGTCGAGGAGATCATGGCCAAACTGCCGCCGGGCTTCGGCTACGAGTGGAGCGGCACGTCCTACGAGGAACGTCAGTCCGGCGCCCAGGCACCGGCGCTGTATGCGCTGTCCATCCTGGTGGTATTCCTGTGTCTGGCGGCGCTGTACGAAAGCTGGTCGATTCCGTTCGCGGTGATGCTGGTGGTGCCGCTCGGCGTACTCGGCGCACTGCTGGCGGCCATCGGCCGCGGCATGTCCAACGACGTGTTCTTCCAGGTCGGCCTGCTGGCGATCATCGGCCTGTCGTCGAAGAACGCCATCCTCATTGTCGAGTTCGCCAAGGCGCAGATGGAGGAGGGCAAGGACATGATCGAGGCAACGCTGACCGCCGTGCGCCAGCGTCTGCGCCCGATCCTGATGACCTCGCTGGCCTTCGGCCTCGGTGTGGTGCCGCTGACCATCGCCACCGGCGCCGGCTCGGGCGCACAGAATGCCATCGGCACCGGTGTGCTCGGTGGCACGCTGTCGGCCACGGTGCTCGGCATCTTCTTCATTCCACTGTTCTACGTGTTCATCCTGCGCCTGTTCGGACGCAAGAAGCAGGACAAGACCGTCGCGCAGCAGGAGACCCGCTGACATGAAATCCCCTTCACTCTCCCTGCTGGCAGTGCTGGTGCTGTCGGGTTGCATGAACCTCGCACCCGACTACGAGCGCCCCGAGGCGCCGATCCCGACCGGATGGCAGCAACCTGCCAGCACCGACGGCACACCGGCCGACGAACTGGAATGGCGTGAATTCTTCACCGAGCCGCGGCTGCACGCCCTGATCGAACAGGCGCTGGCCAACAACCGCGACCTGCGCATGGCCGCACTCGCCATCGAGCGCGCCCGTGCGCAGTACCGCATCCGCCGAGCCGACCGTTTTCCGGCCATCGATGGCAGTGTCGGCCAGAGCGCACAGCGCATCCCGGCCGACCTGTCGCCGGGCGGCGAATCGACGATCAACCGCCAGTACGCCGCCGACATCGGCTTCACCGGCTTCGAGCTGGATTTCTTCGGCCGCGTGCGCAACCTCAGCCAGGCTGCGCTCGACCAGTTCCTGGCCACCACCGAGGCCCGCCGCGCCGCACAGATCAGCCTGATCGCCGAACTGGCCGGCACCTGGCTGTCGCTCGCCGCCGACCAGGAACGCCTCGCGATCGCGCGTGAAACGCTGCGTGCACAGCAGGAAACCTTCGAACTGACCCGTCGCAGCGAAGAGCTCGGCGTGGCCTCGGCGCTGGAACTCAACCAGGTGCGCACCAGCCTGGAGAGGGCCCGCGCCGACGCCGCACGCTACGAGGCGCTGGTGGCGCAGGGGCGGAATGCGCTGACGTTGATCGTCGGCGACGAGGTGGAAGACGCACACCTGCCCGACGGACTCGACGGGCGCGCCACCCTGCCGGATCTCCCGGCCGGCGTAGCGTCGATGGTACTGGTGCGGCGTCCCGACATTCTTGAAGCCGAATACCGTCTGCTCGCCGCCAATGCCAACATCGGCGCCGCGCGGGCTGCAATGTTCCCGCGCATCTCGCTGACCGCGTCGGCCGGCACCGCCAGCACCAGCCTGTCGGGCCTGTTCGAATCCGGTACGCGTACCTGGGCTTTCATGCCGATGCTGTCGGTGCCGATCTTCAATGCGGGCCGCCTGTCGGCCGAGGTCGAGGTCAGCCGCGTCGACCGCGAGATCGCCTTGGCAGGCTATGAAAAGGCCATCCAGGGCGCCTTCCGCGAAGTCGCCGACGTGCTGGCCGAACGTGCCACCCTGGCGGAACGCCTCGACGCCCAGCGCGCCCTGCTGGACGCCACATCCGAAAGCTTCCGTCTGTCGGAAGCGCGCTACAAGGGCGGCGTGGATTCCTACCTCGGCGTACTCGACGCGCAGCGTCAGCTCTACGCCGCACAGCAGGAGCTGGTGAGCGTGCAGCTTGCCGACGCAACCAGCCTGGTGACCTTGTACAAGGTGCTCGGCGGCGGCTGGAAATGAGCACGACGTGTCAGTGATACACGGGGGACGCCTTGGCGTCCCCTTTTTGTTGCGGCGGAAATGCTTGCATTTCCATCACACTTTACTAATATATATATTATTTACGGGATGCCTTGGCGCCGCGAATCCGGCAGCGTCAGGAAAGCCGGGACCGCAACGCTCAGGAGACCGAATGAACACCGACATCAGCACCGACGTAGTCATCATCGGAGCCGGCAGTGCCGGACTGTACGCACTGCGCGAAGTCCGCCGCGCCGGGCGTGATTTCCTGATGATCGACCGCGGTCCGCTCGGCACCACCTGCGCCCGCGTCGGCTGCATGCCCTCCAAGGTCGCCCTGCATGCCGGCACCGAATGGGCCGCGCGCGAGAGCATGCGCGGAATCGGCGCAGACGGCACCGAAGCACTGTCCATCGATCTCGCCACCACGTGGGCCAAACTGCGCGAACAGCGCGACTTTTTCGCCGGCAAAGCCACCGGCAAGGCCCGCTCGGCCGGCGGCGACAAGCTGCTCGAAGGCCAGGCCCGCTTCATCGAGCCGACGCTGATCGAGGTCGACACCGCCGACGGCATCCGCCGCATCCGTGCGGAATCGGTGGTGATCGCCACCGGTTCACGGCCGGTGATGCCCGGCTGGCTCGATGGTGTGCGAGACCGCTGCATCAGCACCGACGACCTGTTCGAGCTGCAGGATCTGCCAAGCAGCATCGGCATCCTCGGTCTGGGAGCGATCGGCCTCGAAATGGGACTGGCCCTGTCCCGGCTGGGCATACGCGTGGTCGCCGCGGATCTGGCGCCCAACGTCGCCGGCATTGCCGATCCGGCCATCGGCGAACGCGCCCGAACCCGTTTCGGGCGGGAAATCGAACTGTGGCTGGGGGCCGAAACGCGCATCGACCGCACGGACAGCGGCTTACTCATGCGTGCCGGAGAGCGCCATGCCGAGGTCGATCTGCTGCTCGCCGCGCTGGGCCGACGTCCCAATGTAGACGGGCTCGGCCTGCAGGAGGCGGGCTTTCCGCTCGATGAGCGCGGCACGCCGCGCTTCGACCCGGCAACCATGCAGATCGGCGATCTGCCGGTGTTCATCGCCGGCGACGCCAATGCCGACCGCCCGCTGATGCACGAGGCCGCCGACGAAGGCGCGATCGCCGGCTACAACGCCGCGCGGGCGACCCCGACGCGTTTCGCGCGCAAGGTGTCACTCGGCATCGCGTTCTCCAATCCCGATGTCGCCAGCGTCGGCGCCCGTTTCGACACCCTGCCGGCCGAAGGCATCCTCATCGGCTCGGCCGGCGGCGATCAGAACGGCCGCGCGCGCATCCTCGGCGAGACCGACAGCCTGTTGCGGGTCTATGCCGACGCCCGCGACGGCCGCCTTGTGGGGGCCTCTATGATCGCGACCGGTGGCGAACACATCGCCCACCTGCTGGCGTGGGCCATCCAGCGCGGCGAGACCGCGCAATCCTTGCTGGAACTGCCGTTCTATCACCCTGTTGTCGAGGAAATGCTGCAGACCGCGCTGCAGGACATCGTCAGCCAGCTGCCCGCCACGTCACCGTTCCCGCCCGGACTCGCCGCGGCGGATCAAGCCTGAGGAAACACCATGGACGCACCCGTCCCGACCGCCACCCCGACGACCGCACAGGCTGCCCCGGACGGGCGTCTCGTACATTTTCCGGTGGCGCTGTTCTCGACCGTGATGGGCATGGCCGGGCTCACCATCGCCTGGCTCAAGGCTCATCATGCGGGAGGCATTCCGATCGAGATCGGCGTTGCGTTGCGCTGGCTCACCAGCGCGCTGTACCTGCTCCTCGTCACCGTCTATGCGGCCAAGCTGGTGCGCCACCCCGGCGCAGTGCTGGCCGCCCATAGGGGGCAAATCTGCGTGCCCGAATGATCCGGCCGCCCGACGATCGGGCAGCACGGCCGGTCATTCAGTTCTGTCCGGTGAGCTGGGCGTAGAGCATCGGCAGCCGCGCGGTGAGGTCTTCCGGGCGGCGCAGCACGGTGTAGCCGTTCACGCCGAACAGATGCGGCAGGTAGTTGGAACCTTCGCGGTCGATGGTGATGCAGAAGGGCTTGATGCGTTTGCGGCGGGCTTCGATGACGGCCATGCGGGTGTCCTCGATGCCGTAGCGTTCCTCGTAATAATCGATGTCGTGCGGCTTGCCGTCGGTGAGGATGAGCAACACACGCAAGCTGGTGTCCTGCTGCTCGAGGATGCGGGTGGCGTGGCGCAGCGCAGGACCGATGCGGGTATAGAAACCGGGCTTGAGGCCGGCGACACGGCCGCGCGCGGCGTCGTCCCAGCTGGCGTTGAATTCCTTCAGGCGGTGAAAGCGCACCTGGGCGCGGGTCTGCGACGAGAAGCCGTACAGGCCGAAGCGGTCGCCGGTGGCGCTGAGGGCTTCGGAGAAGAGCATCAGGCTGTCGCGGATGACATCGATGACGCTCTGCGAGGCCGACACCCGCGCCTCGGTGGACAGCGAGAGATCCGCCAGCACCATGCACGACAGATCGCGCTCACGATTACGCTGGGCGATGTAGAGGTTCTGCTCGCGTTCGTGGCCGCCGGCCAGGCGGTCGGCGTGCAGGCGCACGTACGCATCCAGGTCCGGTTCGGTGCCGTCGGGCTGGCCACGGATCCATTGGCGCTGCGGCACCAGCGAGGCGAACTGGTGGCGCAGGCGCAGGGCGTGCTTGCGCAGGCGTTCGGGCAGCGCCTCGCCCCCCGAACTGCGACCGAGCAGCTCCTGCACCATGCAGTGGCCGGGCAACAGGACGCGCTTGCGGTAGTCCCATTCGTCGGCAGGAATGCCTTCGCCCAGCGGCAGGTCTTCATGCGGCTGGTCGGATTGTTCGACGTCGAAACGCACGCGGGCATTGGCACTGGTGCCTTCCGCACCGGCGACAGGCGGAGCAGCGGGTTCGTCCTCGTTCTTGCGGGTGTCGCTGGCGACGCGGATGAACTCGGCCATGGCGGCCGGCTTGTCCATCTTGACGGTGTGCGTGATGTTGGCGGCCTTGCGCTTGCGGTCTTCGCGCGCGGCGTCATCTTCCTCCCGCAGGCGAATGGAGGCACGGGCGCCACCCGAGGCACGACGTGGCGCAGGCTGCAGGTGCAGACGGTCCGGGTCGCCCAGGACCGCAAGCAGACGCGCATGTCGGTCGGCGAAGCCGGGGTGGCGGGCGAGCACGCGTTCGACGGCGGCGGCATTGGCGGCAGGCCAGTCCTCGAGCTTTTCCGGCTCGTCGAAATTGGCGGCGAGCGCGACGAACCACAGATACAGCTCGCGGTTGAGCGCGGCATCCTCACAAGCGTCCAGCCATTGCGGCAGGCACAGCACGTCACCGTCGCGCCAGGCTCCGAGTTCGGCCTGACCGGCCGCCACCCGCAACAGCGGATCGCGGCCCAGCGCACGGAACAGCGTGGCGGTGGTGCGCTCGACGTCGCGCAGCATCACCGCGCTGGCGGGAAAGTCGGTAGTCACGCCGAGACCTGCCGGGTACGTAGGCCCGACAAGCGCCGCAGGCGCGCATCGGACAGCGAGCGGCGACGCGAGCGCTGCATGTCAGATGCGCTGCGCTTATCTGACCTACGGGAAGCAAGCGCGAACATCAGCCGAAGACCGAGCGGATGACTTCCAGCAAGGCCGCGGCGACGTCCTCGTCGTCGGTCAGCGCCTCGATCAGCACGGCGCTGCACGCCTCGATCGGGTCCATACCGTCGTGGATCAGGCGTGCGGCGTACACCAGCAGGCGGGTGGATGCGACTTCCTCGAGGTCGACGTTCTTCAGCACGCGGATCTGGCGGCCGATGTCGACCAGCTTGGCGGCAAGATCCTCGCTGCAACCGGCCTCGCCGATCAGGATGGTGCGCTCGGCCTCGGCCGACGGGAAATCAAAGCGCAAGGACACGAAACGCTGCCGTGTCGAGGGCTTCATGCCCTTCAGGAAGTTCTGGTAACCGGGGTTGTACGACACCACCAGCATGAAGCTGGGC
The DNA here is from genome assembly GCA_041595655.1 of Azoarcus sp. Lineage (GTDB taxonomy): Bacteria > Pseudomonadota > Gammaproteobacteria > Burkholderiales > Rhodocyclaceae > Pseudazoarcus. The sequence goes on along the minus strand of JBFHJY010000099.1, from coordinate 283 downwards.
GGCGCCTTCAGCAGCTCGCCGGTGCGGTCGATGGGCAACACGCGACGATCGTCCGCCAGCGGGAGCAGCACCACGGTGGTGTCCTTGCGCGCCTCCACCACTTCGTCCAGATAGCAGATGCCGCCCTCGCGCACGGCACGGGTCAGCGGGCCGTCGTTCCAGTAGGTTTCGCCCTCGCCGATGAGGTGGCGGCCGACCAGATCGGCGGCAGTCAGATCATCGTGGCAGGCGATGGTGTACAGCGGCAGGCCCAGGCGCGCGGCCATGTGCACGACGAAGCGGG
>JBFHJY010000098.1:0-7645 GCA_041595655.1 Azoarcus sp. | reverse complement strand
CCAAGCAGCACCACCCGCCGCGCGCCCGCCAGACGGTCGGTCCAGCGTGCGAAATCGTCCAGGTCGTTCACCGACAGCACCTCGTCGGCGGCATCCCCTTCGAGCGGCAGGCGGATCGGATCGGCGCCCAGCGCAAGCACCAGATCGTCCCAGCGGATACTGCTGCCGTCCGCCAGCACCGCCTTGCGCGCCGTGGTGTCGATGGCCTGCACCTCGGTACGCGCCCGGATGTCGGCATTGAGTTCGTCGGCCATCTGCGAGCAGTGCTTCATCACCAGGCTGGCGGCGGTCTTGTTGCCCGACAGCGCGTTGGACAGCATCGGCTTGGAATAGGAATCGGCCGCGTCGTGGCTGACGATGACGAGGCGGCTGTCCTGATCGAGCTTGCGGAACTCCCGCGCGACGTTGTATCCGGCCAGTCCTGCGCCAATGATCAGTACGGTACGCGTCATGCGCTCGCTCTCCTTTGCTGTGTGCGGTGCGGACAAGTGTATGCCGGATGAGCGGAGGATTCATCCATGACGCCAGCACGGGGATCCGGCTCAACTGCCGGGCGTGGCGTGCTCCGGGCCCCGCAACGGCGCCTGAAGAAGACACCGGCGATGACGGACCGCCACGGCCGCCATGTTCCACAACAGCAGTGCGAAATCGATCGCCACCAGCGCCCCGGCCAGCCGCATCGCCCATGGTTGCGCCAGCAGCAGCGCAGCCAGCAGGCCGATCAGAGCGGCCAGATGCACGCGCGCCTGCAGCGCTACCGGACGGTCGGGCTGCAGCTTCTTCATGTTCGGCGCACGCAGCCCCGCCTGCGACAGGTCGAGCCAGCACAGGAAGGGAACGATCTTGTAGAGCATGCCTTCGATCACGCCGGTGAAGCCGCCGTACAGCAGCAGCACGCCCGCCGCCACGGCCCAGCGCTGATCCTGCAGATGGCGCGCCGCCAGCACGCAGACGACTCCGCCCAGGAACGCCAGCATCGCCACGCGGAAAGCGCGCGTGGTGGCATCCGGCACCCCTCGCCGGCTGCGCACCTGCAGCACCAGCGTGGTCAGCGCAAACAGTGCAACGAGGCCCAGCGCCAGCAGCAGCAAGGCCGCGCCAAGACGTACCCCATCACTTGCCACGGCCGTGCTCCAGACCAGCAGCAGCACGAACACCACCAGACTCCAGCCGCGTGTCAGCACACCGGGATAGGCCGGCGTGATCTGGAACATCGGCACCACGATCCAGCTCGTTGCTGCCAACAACATGCCCGCCCCCCCCAGCAGGGCCCAGCCGACATGCAGTTCCAGAAGTTTTGCAAACGGCAGCGCCAGACCGCGCGACAGTACCAGTGCCAGCGATACGCCGAGCATCACGGCGACGCCGATACCGATCAGCGCCACGCGCAGGTCCCGTTGCGTGTGCAAGGCCACCCCGCTACCCCACAGTGAAATCGCCGCCGCCAGCACGAACACCGCGCCCGTCAGGCCGAGCAGCATCGCTCCGGCGTGAATCAGTTCGGCCCCACCGCTGCCGAGCCCCAAGGACAGCAGTGCCGCTCCGACCGTCAAACCGACATGCATCGATCCCGCCAGCCAGCTGCCGCCCGGCATCGCTGCACCGCCGACGACCGGCAGGATCTGGAACAGGGCACCGCACATCACGCTCAGCATGAAGCCGACAGCGAGCAGATGCGTCAGCGCAAACGCTGTCGGCTCCCATCTCGAGCTCAGCGCATCGGGTGCAGCGAGCAGCAACATACCGGCCGCGATGCCGAACAGCGGCGCGGTAAGCAGGAAGCGCAGCGGAACGTGCAGCGCCGGCGTGGCGTCATAGCAGAGCGCGCCTGCGGCAGGGTTCATGGCGAATTCAGGCGCTCGGGGCGCCTGTACATGATGGTCATGGCACAGATTCTGGAGCGCTGAATGCAAACAACCTTGATCAAGGTCAATGGACCGGACACCCCCATCCGTTAAGCTTCGGCACACTCGCGAAAACCAGACTTTCGAAATACTACGAACGGCGTAAGGCTCCAGCGCCTTCGCGAGCCCGAGACCATGGCACATCCGGCCCCCGGCGCACTGCCACGTTTCCCACAAGGAACGGCGCACTGCACCGCAAGCGGATCGCGGGGAGCCCGCGGCTGCAGGGCCACACTACGAGAAGCAAGATGAACCTGACCCGGATTCCCTCCCTGCTGTTCTCCCCGCGCTCTGCCTGGCAGGCCCTGATGGCCGACCGCCCCGCCATCACCCGCGTGCTGGCGAATGTCGCCCTGCCCTTGGCGCTGCTGCCCCCGGCCATGATCCTTCTGGCCGCCAACGGCTTGGGCGCCACCCATTTCCCGACCGTCGAAGCCGGCATGTGGGAACTGGTCGCTGCCGTTTTCCTCGTCTGCGAACTGCTTGCCGTCGTTCTGATGGCCTGGGCGGTCGATGCTTCGGTGCGTGCCAAAGGAGGCCGCAGCGACATGGAAGGCGCCTTCCTGGTCGCCGCCATCGCGCCGCTGCCGCTGTGGATCTCCTCGCTCGGCCTGCTGTCCGCCAGCCCGGCGGTCGCTGCCGGCATCGCCCTGCTCGGCTTCCTGGCCTCGGCGGTGATGATCCGTCACGGTGTGCGCAGCGTACTCGCCGCGCAGAACGTCTGCTCGCGTGAAGTTTCGCTGCGCGTGCTTGGCTACGGTGCGCTGAGCTGGATTGCGCTGGCCGGCATCGTGCTGTTCCCGATCGTCGTGCTCGCCTGACCCCCTACCGGCCTCATCCGGACGGCGCGCGGACTGCGGTCCCCGCGCCGTTTTCTTTTGTCCGTTTCAGCATTTGACCCTCGTCAATCCCTGCGCGACGAGCGCTCCGGACAATCGAGCCAACGGCACCCGTTACGGCAAGCCGGCCACATCATGACGCACGACACCCTTCCGTCCTCAAGCCCACGATCGCACACCGCCCTCGGCGTCTGCGTGCTGCTGTTCCTGCTGATGCTGCCGGTTACGGCGATGGTGCCCGTGCTTTCGGCATTGACGGTCGAACGTCATCCGCACATCGGCGACTTCGCACGCCACCTGTTCATGTCGGCCAACATGCTGGGCGCGCTGCTGGCCGCGCCGCTGGCCGGCTGGTGTTCCGACCGGATGGGCCGACGCACACCGCTGATCCTCGCCGCGCTGGCCGTCAATGCCCTGGCCCTGTGGCAGATCGCCGGCGATCACGCCTACCCGTTGCTGCTTGCGCTTCGCTTCGTCGAAGGCTGCGCCCACATCACTGCGCTCTCGCTCCTGATAACGCTGGGCGCGGACCATGCGCGCCACGGGCGTCTGGGCGGAACCATGGGCGGAGTCGGCGCGGCCATCAGCCTCGGGGTTGCAGTCGGGGCGCCCGTGGGCGGCTGGCTGGGCGCACACGACGCGCAAGCGGTGCCGCTGGCTGGCGCCGTGCTGTCCGCGACCCTGTGCGTGATGGCTGCCTTGATATTGCGGGACATGCCGGCCTTGCCCGCAACCGCCCGCCGTTCACCGCTGACTGCGATCAAGAACACCCGCGCGCTTGCCGTGCCCTGGCTGTTCGCATTCACCGACAGGTTGACGGTGGGCTTCATCGTATCCACCTTCTCGCTGTACCTGGCTGGTGTGATGCACTTCGGACCGGCGCAGATCGGCCTGACCATGGCGATATTCCTGTTGCCCTTCTCGCTGCTCACCTGGCCGGCCGGACTGCTGTGCCAGCGCGTCGACAGTTTCGCCATGATGCTCGCCGGCAGCGCGCTGTATGGCATCTTCCTGATTGCACTGGCGGGGGCGGGCAACGACACGCTGCTGCCACTGATGGCGGCTGGCGGCATCGTCGCCGCACTGATGTACGCGCCCTCGCTCGTGCTCACCGCCACGCTCGCTCCGCCGGGCGCACGTGCTCTGGCGCTTGCCGGCTTCAACATCGCCGGCTCGGCCGGTTTTGCGCTCGGACCGCTGCTGGCCGGCGCCATGGTGGGGACGCTGCGTGCGGTGGGTGTCGATCCCTACACACCCACCTTCATCTTCTTCGGACTGTGCGAGATCGTGCTGGTCATCGCCCTGCTGCCCTGGTGGCGACGCTGGCGCCGGACATCCAGACCCGGCATGCTGGAAGCTCCATCCACCCACACGGCGCCCTGAACGCAGCGCTTCCGGTCACCCGGGCACGGACGGCTTCAGTGCATGCTCATGCGACCGCCATGACCCGAACCTCCCTGCTGCAGCACGGAGGCATCCAGCTCCTCGAAGCGCAGCACCCGGCCTCCGTGCTCTGCCGCCAGCGCCTGCGCATCCGCCTCATTGGCGAAAGAAGCCAGTGTCGCGCCCATCGCGCCCTTGAGGTCCGTATCCGCCACGTACCACGCGGTGGTGGCATCGATCAGGTGTTCGTCATCGGGCTTCTCCCAGCTACCGTGCGCCATGTCGTGCACGTACAGCCGGGCGCCGGCAACCTGATTCTCGGGCTGCAGCCACCAGCCGATCAGCTCCGCCGTCGAGCAGAAAGCATGGGTTCCGTCGCGCCCGACCGCCTGTCCTTTCGGACCCGGGAAGTCGGTGACGATCATGCCGCAGACGTGACACTCGTCGTCGGGATGGAAACCGGCCGCACGCGCCTCGGTCATGGTGTCGTCGGCGTTGTTGCAGCCGGCCAGCAGGATCAGCGCGGCGGCAGCCAGTGCACCGCGCAGCATGGTTTTCTTCATTCTGTGTTTCCCTTCATACGTTACGACGGCGGAACACCCGCCAGGCACATGCCAGCAACAACACTGCCCAGGCGAGCAGCACACCCCACAGCACGACTTCACCGACCGGCAGTTCGGCTCCCAGCGACAATACGCCGAGGCCCTCGCCAGCGGCATCGAAACCGCCCAGATTGATCAATCGATAGAGATCCGTCGGATTGGCCAGCAGCAGCCACGGCAACAAGGCCGGACTGATGCTGCCCTGCCCCAGCACCAGCACACCCAGCAGCGCCAGGTCGAACACCAGCACGAAGACGAACCACGCGCCGAGGGCAAAGCCGGCAGCCCCCGACTTCTCCTTCGCTGCACTCGACAACACATAGGCCAGCGCCAGAAACACCCATCCGAGCAGCATGGACGACACGACGAAGCGCGCAAAAGCCGTGGCCAGCAGCACGAGCTCGACGTCCACCACCAGCAACGCAATGGCCAGCGCAGCACTGCCGAAGCCTATGACCATGGCGAGCGCGAGGATCAGGCCGTGGCCGACGAACTTGCCCAGCAGGATGTGGCCGCGCCCGAGCGGATAGGTCAGCAGCAGCAGCAGGGTGCCGGCCTCGTCCTCACCGACGATGGCGTCATAGGCCAGCAGCAGCGCGATGAGCGGCACGAGGAAGGTGGCAAGGCTGGCGAGGCTGGCGATGGTGGCCGGAATCGAGGTGAAGCCGACCTGGCCCGAGGCGGCGGCGCCGAACCATGCGATGCCGACCGCGAGCAGCGCGAACACCAGCGTGATGGCGACCAGCCAGCGGTTGCGCAGACCGTCGGCGAATTCCTTGCGGGCGATGGCAATGACGGGGTTCATTGCACGGCTCCTTCGGCGCGCTGCATGTAATGGCGATACAGATCCTCGAGCGTGGGCGCGTGGATCTCGATGTCCTGCGGCGCCTCCTCACCGAGCAGCTCACGCAGCAGGTCGAGCTTGTGACCGTTGATCGCGGCGACTTCCGCACCGTCCGCGCCGAGGCTGCGCGCGACCAGGCCCTGCGCCTGCCAGTCACGCACGCGACGCTCACCATCCTGCAGACCGCGCACGCGCAGCATCGACGGCAGACCGGCCTCCACGCGCAGCTCGGCCAGGCTGCCAACCGCCTGCAGACGACCATTGGCGAGGATGGCGGCGCGGTCGATGTGCGCCTCGACGCCCGGCAGCACGTGCGAACACAGCACGATGGCCGTGCCTTCGCGCCGCAGGCGGTCGATCAGATCGTACAGCTCGCGCGTGGCAATCGGATCCAGCCCCACGGTGGGTTCATCCAGCAGCAACAGACGCGGCGCACCGAGCAGCGCCTGGGCAAGACCCAGACGCTGGCGCATGCCCTTGGAGTAGGTGCGCACGCGCCGGTCTGCGGCATGGGCCAGCCCGACCTGTTCGAGCAGATCGTCAGCCTGTGCAGCGGCAGCACTCTTGAGTCGGGCGAAGTGGTGGATGGTCTCGCGGCCGGTGAGCTGCGGGTAGAAACTCACGTTCTCCGGCAGATAGCCCAGCCGACGACGCACCTCCGACGAGTCCGGCGCACCGCCGAGCACGCTGACACGCCCTTCACAGGCGGCGAGCAGTCCGAGCACGATCTTCATCGTCGTGGTCTTGCCTGCGCCATTGTGGCCGAACAGGCCCAGCACCTCGCCTTCGGCCAGCGTCAGATCGAGGCCGGCGAGCACGGTCATCGCCCCGTAGCGCTTGGTGACGCCTTCGAGTTCGACGGCATTCATGGTTGTTTCTCCTGTGCCTGCGCAATCTGCGCGACGGACGGTGGGTGCATCAGGGGACGGCTGTCCTGCACGCCCGGCGAACGTGTCACCGGGAAGGCGCGTTGCACCCAGCGCAACAGTTCGATGGCGGGGCTGTTCATCAGCAGCCGGGCCTGCGGGTACATCCACAGCAAACGGTCGACGCCATCGTTGGGCTCGTAGGCGACATCACCGATACCGTCGGCGTCACGGTCCCAGCCGAGGTAGTCGCTCCAGTAGTTGCCGCGGCCCTCGGCTGACCAGTCCTGCCGCCGCGTGGCGACATACTTGACCTGCTGGCGGTTGGCCACGAAGGCATTGCCGGCGATGACGTTGTCCTCGGAGCCGGCGGTAAGATGAATGCCCAGCGAGCTGCGCTCGAAGCGGTTGTCCTCGATGTGGTTGAACAGCGAGTTGTAGATGAACAAGGCCTTGCCCTCGGCGCCCTGGATCATCACGTCGCCGGTGGATCCCTGGCGAACGCCGGTGACGACGTTGCCGACAATCGTCGAATACGTGATGAAATTCATCAGGATGCCGTAGTTCTGGTCGTCCTCGGAGCGGTTGCCGGTCACGGTCAGGCGCTTGCTCTGCATCAACGCGTAGCCGGTGCGGGTGCGCCGCGTGAAGTTGTCACGCACGACGTTGTCGTTGGAATACATGTAGTGGATGCCGTAGCGGACATCCTCGAGCACATTGTCGGCCAGGGTATTGCCGTTGGAGGTATCGATGTAGATACCGTCGCGAGCATGGCGCACGCGGTTGCCATGCACCTGGGCGCCGCGCGCCGCAAACAGATGGATGGCGTTACCGCGGTCCTGCGAACGGATGGTCTCTTCGCCCTCGATGTCATTGCCTTCGATGGTCACATCCGGCGTGGAGTCGACCCATACGCCGGAACCGGGGCCACGCATGACGTTGTCCCGCAGCACCGCGCCACGGGCCTCCGGGCGCAGGAACACGGCCGAATCGAGCGCGGTGAGGTCCGCGCCCCAGTTCCGCAAGGTGCAGCCCTGCACGGTCACGTCGGGCGCGGCGATGGTGATCGCGCTGCCCTGTCCGCCGGCATCGACGATGGCACCGGTTTCGCACTGCAGCGTCATCGGCACATCGATGACCAGCCGCGCGCGATACTCGCCAGCCGGCAGGCGCCACACGCCCTCGCCCTGCGCGCTCAATGGCAGTT